>CAMCEP010000034.1 GCA_945873675.1 Asaia bogorensis | reverse complement strand
CATGAGCGCGCATCGCATCGCGGAACTGACCGCGCCAGAAGTTGCTTCCCGCTTCGCCGCCGGGGCGGTGGCCATCCTGCCCATGGGCAGCCTTGAAACCCATGGCCCTGCCTTGCCGATGGGCGATTATCTGGTCGCGGAAGATATCGCCTGCCGCATTGCCGCTGCCGCTTACGCCAAGGGCGCGGATGCGCTGGTGGCGCCGGCCATTCCCTTTGGTGGCGAGGATTTCTTCGCCGGTGTCGCGGGCGGCATCACGCTTTCGGTCGCGACACTCACCGCCGTGATCGAGGAAATGGCAGAAGCCTTCATCAAAATCGGCGCGCGGCGCATCATGATCGTGAACGGCCATGCTGGCACCATCGCCCCTGCCGATGCCGCCGCGCGCAGCATGCGCCATCGCCATGGCGTGATCATCCCAGCGCTGCATCTCTGGCGGGAAGCCGGCAAGCTGCATGGCGAATTGGGCGGGCAGCCGATCACCTTTGGCCATGGTGGAGACCCTGTTGCTTCCGTCACCATGGCGCTGAAGCCGGAATTGTGCCGCCCGCAAGCGGCGCGCCCGCGTGAAGCGACGGGGCCTTATCTGGGTGTGCCGCCAACGGGCTTTGGCGCCATTCGCGCCCATGGCGTGGAATTCGCCGTGCCGATGTGGGTGGCGGAAGTGGCGCCCGGCGGCGTTGCTGCCCCCGACCCGCGCGGTGCCAATGCGGCGCATGGCGCGCGTATTGTGGATCAGCTTGTCGCCGCCGGTGCTTCCATCTGCGCGCAACTGCGCGACCACGCGCCGTGAAGCGCATTTGCGTCTATGGCGCTGGCGCCATTGGCGCGCATTTGGCCGCGCGATTGGCTGCCGCCGGCGCCGAGGTAAGCGTGATTGCGCGTGGCGCCCATCTGGCCGCGATGCAAGCGCGGGGGATCAGGCTGCGCAGCGCTGAAGGCGACCAGACTTACCCGGTGCAGGCGGCGGAAAACGCCGCTGAGATCGGCCCTGTGGATGCCGTGCTGGTCACGGTAAAGGCGCCCGCGTTACCTGCTGTGGCGGCGGGGATCGCGCCTTTGCTTGGCCCCGATACGCCCGTTGCCTTTATCATGAATGGCATTCCCTGGTGGTATTTCGATGGCATTGGCGGCGCCTTGGAAGGCAAGCGCCTGCCGGTGCTCGACCCCGATGATGCGCTGCGCCGCGCCGTAGGTGTGGAACGCGCCATTGGCGGCGTGATTTATGCCGCGAGCGCGGTGGCGGCCCCTGGCATTGTCACCTCGGAACACGCTGATCTGAAGCTTTTTCTGGGGGAGCCTGGGGGCGTGGTTTCTCCGCGTGCCCAGGCGCTGGCGGCGCTGTTGAGTGCGGGCGGCATGCCGACCGATGCGGTGGGCAATATCCGCCACCGCATCTGGGGCAAGCTGCTCGGTAATATGGTGGTCGGGCCGCTTTGCCTGCTTTCGCGCCAGGATATGAAGGCAACGCTGGCGGACCCGGCGATTTTCGAAGCGGGTGTGCGCATTTCCGATGAAGGCACGGCGCTGGCCCGCGCCCTTGGCCATGATCTGAAAGTACCGGGCGAAGTGCGGATGCGCCGCTTTGGGGAGACCGCACATAAGCCTTCGATCTTGCAAGATCTGGAACTTGGCCGGCCGATGGAAATTGACGCGCTTTTCACCGCGCCCTTGCAGCTTGGGCAGGATTTGGGCGTGCCCATGCCGAACTTCAGGTTGATGGTGGCGCTGGCAAGCCAAGCCGCCACCGCTGCCGGGCTATATCAGCCCCCGACCGGCTGAGGCGGCAGATCCTTCGGCAGGGCAAAAACCCCACTCGCGCGCAGCACGGGCTTGCTATCGGCCATGCAAACCCCTTGGGCAAAGACCAGCGTGCGGGTGCGGCGCAGCAGCACCGGTTCGCATTGTAGCCAGGTGCCGAGCAGCGCCGGCGCCAAATAGTCCGAATTCAGGCTGATGGTGGTGAAGAACCCCGTCACCCCGGCCAGGTTGAAGCCGCCAATGCCAAGCGCCAGGTCCGCAAAAGTCGCCAACATGCCGCCATGGGCCATGTCCTTGCTGTTGCAATGGCGCTTTTCGATCCGAAGGCCAAAGGCCAGCGGCCCGTGATCCCGCCGGATCATGATGGGGCCAATCGGTTCCAGAAACGGTCCTCCGGCAGGGCGCGGCACAAAACCTTCCGGAATGGCAAGGGAGACAGGTTGATCCAAGATGCAGCAACTTTCAGGCTAAAGTATTTTCAAGCGGAATCGGGCGTACCATTACCACCAGGGAATGGCAGACCCTTCTGGCGGCTCCACACGGAACACATTCAACTGCATCGCCAGCAGCGAATAATAGCCTACCAAGCCCGTGAGCTCGACCGCGCCCTTTTCGCCCAGCAGGTCACGCACAGGCTGATAGAGCGCATCCGGCGCCTTGCCGGTGCGCAGCACGGCGCGGACGAATTCCACCACCACGCGATCCGCATCTGAATCAAACGGGATTTTTTCTGAATCCCGCCCGATGGCGGCGATAACCGCCGGCGGGACGCCCTGCTTTTCCGCAATCGGCGCATGGGCAAACCATTCATAAGCCGCCTTCCAATGATGGCCGACGCATAGAATAGCCAGTTCACGCAGCCGCATTGGCACGCTGCATTCAAAGCGCACAAAAACGCCAAGCTGTTCCACCCGCGCACAAAGCTCGGGGCTTGTGATCAGCGCCTGAAAGGGGCCTTTCACGCCGCCGCGCGCGCCAGATGCCATGCGATCCCAAACCGCCTGCTGGGCGGCATCAAGGCTTTCGCGCGTTTGCGCGGGCAAGCGCTGCGCGGTCATGCCGCGCCGCCAGCCTGGGATGGATGAATGATTCTAACCGGGCGCGCGCCGGGCGAATTGCTGACAGCTTGCGCCTGCACCATGGCGGGCGCCGCCAAAAGCGCGGTAGCCGCGACAAAATCCCTGCGTTTCATCCCTGCCTCCCTTTTCCGTGACAAGAAACCTTGGGGATCAGGCTAGATTTGATTGGGGCGGTTAGGCAAGCGAGTGCGTGATCCGGGCTGCATCACAGCAGAAAGCGCCATCATGGCAGCGGCGCCAAGCCTTCAATCCACAATGAACAGTTTGGCCCCGATGGTGGAGCGCGACATATGCGCCTCCGCCCCATCCGCGACTTGGTAAGACATGCCCGGCTTCAGCAGAAAAACGCGTCCATCTGCGAGCGTGGTTTCCAATTCGCCTTCCAGCACCAGCAGCACATGGCCCTTCTGGCACCAATGATCCGCAACATAACCCGGTGAATATTCCACCATGCGCACACGGATGGGGTTTCCCGCCGGGCCGACATGGCGGGTACGCCAAAGCGCCTCACCGGTAACGCCCGCATGGCGTGTGGGCTCCACCCCCGCCCAATCGGTCGTGTCAAAAGGGATGGCGGACATGTGCATGTTTCAAAACCCTTACGCATGCCCGGCAGCTGAAGAAAGCCACGCCGGGTGCACCTTCAGCTTTGCCAGCGCCGCCTGCCAGGTTGTGCCGGCATCCTCATGGAATAGCAGCGCCTCATCCGCTGGCACGCTCAGCCAGGAATTGCGCTGGATTTCTTGATCCAATTGGCCGGGCGCCCAGCCGGCATAGCCAAGTGCGAGCAACCCCTGCCTTGGGCCGCCGCCGCCGGCGATCGCGCTCAAGATATCCACGCTCGCGGTCAAGGCGAGGCCGGCGCCAAAGGCCAGGCTGCCCTCGGCGGACCAATCATCCGTATGCAGCACAAAGCCGCGCCCGGCTTCCACCGGGCCGCCAGAGACCATCCGGATCTGGCGCTGCGAAGGCACGGGCTTCAAGCCAAGCTGCTTCAGCAATTTGTCAAAGCCCAAGCCTTCGATCGGGCGATTAAGCATCAGCCCCATCGCCCCTTCGGCGGAATGGTTGCACAGGCAGACCACGCTTTGCGCAAAGCGCGGGTCTGCCATGCCCGGCATCGCAATCAGCAAATGCCCGGTCAGATAATCGCCACCCTTGGCGGCGGCTTTGCCCTTTCTGGCCATTGGGCAAATGTGGCGCTACCCGCGCCGCCCTGCAAGCCTTGCAATACGGGGCTTGACCGGCGGAAAATTACGGCGCATCGCGGCAAAACCACGGTTCACCGTGTGCGGATCAGGCATAACCATAAATTTTGTTGAGGACCCTTGCTCGCTCTTCGTGTTATTCCCTGCCTGGATGTTAAGGATGGTCGCGTCGTCAAGGGCGTGAACTTCCTTGAGCTGCGCGATGCCGGGGACCCGGTGGAACAGGCACGGAATTATGATCGCGAGGGTGCGGATGAAATCACCTTCCTCGACATCACCGCTTCCGCCGAAAACCGCGACACCATTTTGGATGTCGTCTCTCGCACGGCGGCTGAGGTCTTCATCCCGCTGACCGTCGGTGGTGGCGTGCGCAGCGTTGAAGACGCGCGCCGGCTGTTGCTGGCTGGTGCTGACAAGGTTTCCATCAATTCGGCGGCGGTTTCTGATCCTGATCTGGTGCGCCGCGCGGCAGAGGCTTTCGGCAGCCAGGCCATTGTGGTCGCGATTGACGCACGCCGGCGCGAGGTGGGCGGCGGCTGGGAAGTTTTCACCCATGGTGGGCGGCGCGGTACGGGCATTGATGCCATCGCTTGGGCCAAGCAGGTTGAAGCGCTCGGTGCTGGCGAAATCCTGCTCACTTCTATGGACCGCGATGGCACCAAGCAGGGCTTTGACCTTGAACTGACAGCGACGGTGCGTGCCGCGACGCGGCTGCCGATTGTGGCATCCGGCGGTGTCGGTGAATTGAGCCATTTTGTCGAAGGGGCGCGCGCCGGTGCTACAGGGCTGCTCGCTGCCAGTGTTTTCCATTACGGGGTATTCCGGATTGCTGAGGCCAAGGCCGCGCTCGCGGCAGCAGGTCTTCCCATCCGCCCCGTTCCACCCGCGCAGGAGGCCGCTTGAATGGCTAAGGCCACGAAGCCCGCCAAGGTGAAATCGGCGGATAAGATAAAGCGCGTCGGCAAGGCGAAGAAAAAGCCTGGCGCCAAGATCAAAGCCGCAAAGACCGAGAAGAAAAAGGTGGCGCTGCCCCTTCCTGGCGGGCTCAAGGTGAAGGAGACGAAACTCCCCAAGCGCATCCGCCGCGTAGAAGCGCGGGTGCTGGCACCGCTCAGCGTTTCACCTGCTGGCGCCGATGCCATGGTGCTGGATCAGCTTTGGCAAACGGTCGAACAGCGCCGCGTGGCCGGTGATATCGTTTCCTCTCACTCCGCGCGGCTCATGGCGCGCGGCACGGCCAAGGTCGCGCAGAAGTTCGGCGAAGAAGCGGTGGAATGCGTCATTGAAGCGACCATCGGCAATCGCGCCGCGACGGTGCTGGAATCCGCCGATGTGCTTTATCACCTGATGGTGATCTGGGTGGATGCCGGGATCAGGCCAGAGGAAGTCTGGGCCGAATTGGCGCGCCGGCAGGGCATCAGCGGCATCGCTGAAAAGGCAGCGCGGCCAGCAGGCATTATCCGCGCGGCGGGCACAAGCAAGCTACCTTGATCAAGGTGCGCTTCGCGGGATCATCCGCGAAGCGGCAGGTCACCCAAGCGCCTTCGCCGCGGCCAGCACCTCAGCCGCATGGGCTTCGGGCTTCACCTTGCGCCAGATTTTAGCGATCTTGCCATCGGCGCCGACGAGAAAGCTAGAACGCTCCATGCCCATGTATTTCTTGCCATACATGGATTTTTCTACCCAAACGCCATAGGCCTCGGCGGTCTTGTGTTCGGGGTCTGATGCCAGCGGAAATTCCAGCCCGTATTTTTTCGCGAATTTTTCAATGGGCGGCATGGCATCGGGCGATACGCCAATAACGGTCAGGCCAAGCTTGCCAAGCTGCGGCAGCGCTTCCTGCACGCCGCAAGCCTGCTTGGTGCAGCCCGGCGTATCCGCCTTGGGGTAGAAATAAAGCAAATAGGGCGTGCCCTTCAGGCCGGCTGCGGAGACTTCCCGCCCACCGCTTGCTGCCATTTTGAAGGCGGGTGCCTTTTTGCCTTCGGCCAATTCGCTCATGAAAGATTCCCCTGATCCAGCCGGCCAAGCCGGGCTTCGAAAACCTTGCGCACCAAGGCTGCGCTTGCTTCCATCTGAGCGCGCAGGCCCGGAAGGTCAACGGGCGGCGTGGCGCAAAGCGGGCCCGCCACGTTGAGCACGGCGGAAGCGGCGGGTTCGGGCAGCGCATCCTCACGCCAGGGGCCAAGGGTCAAGCGCAGAATGCCGCTAATGCCGCGCCAAAGCCGTTCGGCGGCGATCAGCCCTTCGGCTTCCGTCGCATCCAACGCGCCGATTTTCGCCAGATTGGCGATGGCGATGCGCGTGGTCGTGGCCAGCACTTCCGGGTGGCGCGGTGCGTGATGCAATTGCAGCGCCTGGGCGATGAATTCGACCTCCACCAACCCACCTGGGCTCAGCTTCACATCCCATGGCCCATCGCCGGGCAATTCGCGCAGCATGCGCTGACGCATGGCAAGCGCATCGGCAATGGCGGTCTTGGCTTTTTCGGGATTGGAAAGCGCCGCGCGCATCGCCGCAGCAATACGGCGCGATAGCGCTGGCGGCCCGGCCACCACGCGGGCGCGCGTCAGCGCCATGCGTTCCCAGCTCCAGGCATCTTCCGCCTGGTAGCGCTGAAACGCACCAAGCGAGACTGCCACCGGCCCCTTCGATCCCGACGGCCTGAGCCGCATATCCACCTCATATAATTTGCCCTCGGCGCCTGGCGCCGTGATGGCGCCGACCATTTGATGCGCCAGGCGCGTGAAATATTGAATGGTCGGCAAGGGGCGGATCGGTGGCGCGCCGCGCTTGGCCTTGGCTTCGCTCGCCTCAGCGTCGGCGGCGTGATCATAAACCAGGATCAGATCAAGATCAGACCCGGGCAGCATTTCCCGCCCGCCAAGCTTGCCAAGTGCCACCACGGCAAGCTGCCCACCCTTCACCACGCCATGTCGCGCAGCGAATTCAGCGGTCACATGCGGCAAAAGCGATGAAATGGCAGCATCTGCCAAGGCGCTGCGTGCTTCGCCCGCCGCATCGGGGTCTATGGCGCCTTCAAGCGTGGCAGCATCAATGTCGAATTTGCCTTCCTGCACCATGCGGCGGGACGCTTCCATGGCCTCTTCGAAATAGCGCGCTTCCTTCACCAGCGCCGGTAAGGCAGAGGCAGCGCTACCAATGCCGCCCCCCGCCCCCACCAGCAGCCCTTCAAGCGCTGCCGTGTGATGCGCCAAATGATCCGCCAATTGCGGCGCCGCCCCCAGAATGCCGGCCAGGCGTTCCAGCATGAGCGGGTTGCGGTGCAAAAGGCTCAAGACCTGCACGCCGGTGGTCAGCCGGCCAAACAGCGCATCAAGGCGCATCAGCGCCGCATCCGGATCGCGCTGCTTGGCGAAGGCCGCGAGCAGGCTTGGCATCAGCGCCGTCAGCAATTCGCGCGCGCGTTCGCTGCGGATGGCGCGCGCATGGCCGTGATGCCAGCCACGCACACTGGCCGCGATACTGCCCGGATTGGCGTAGCCCATGGCGCGCAGTGTTGCGATGGTGGCGGGGTCATCCTCCACGCCGGTAAAAACCAGATCGCCCTGCACCGCATCGGCGGCGAGTGTTGGTTCCGCTTCAAACATGCGCCCGTAATGCTGTTCCACACGGCGCAGATGATGCGCGAAATCCTCGGCAAAACTGGCGCTATCGGCGTAGCCCAGGAAGGATGCGATGCGCGCGATCCCTTCCTCATCTTCCGGCAGGCGATGCGTTTGCCGATCGGCCACCATTTGCAGCCGATGTTCCAGGCGGCGCAGGAAGCCATAGGCATCGGCCAGGTCAGCGGCGGCGCGGCGTTCGATCTTGCCCGCACCAGCGAGTGCGGAAAGCGCGCCAAGCGTGGTCGGGTCTCGCAAAGCGGGATCTCGCCCGCCCCAGATCAATTGCAGCACCTGCGCGGTGAATTCAATTTCGCGAATGCCACCCCGGCCCAGCTTCACATCATGCCCGGCCAATTGCACCGTATCATGCGCACCCTTGGCGCCCTTATGGGCGTGGATTTGTCGCTTTATGGAATGGATATCCGCCACCGCCGCGAAATCAAGGTAACGGCGCCAAACAAAGGGACGGATTTCGCGCAGGAAAGCATCCCCCGCCGCGCGATCCGCCGCCACAGGCCGCGCCTTGATCATGGCAGCGCGTTCCCAATTTTGGCCCATGCTTTCGTAATAGGCGATGGCGGCAGGGATGGAGACTGCCAAGGGTGTCGCGGCGGGATCAGGCCGCAAGCGCAAATCCGTGCGAAACACATAGCCATCGGCGGTGCGTTCTTCCATCAGCCGCACCAGGTCACGCGCAATGCGTACATAAATCGCCTGGGCGCGATCTGGGTCCTGCACGGCGGCTGGATCGTAAAGCACCATCAGATCCACATCGGATGAGTAATTCAGCTCCCGCGCGCCAAGCTTGCCCATGCCAAGAATGACCAAGCCCGATTGCCGCCCGATGGATTTCGCATCCGTCCGGCCGCCACCGGTATGGCGCAAATCACCCCGCGCTGCGGCATCACGCAGCAAATGCGCGCAGGCAGTGTCTATGCTGAGCTCCGCCAATTCAGACAACGCGCCGGTCACGCGATCCAGCCCCCAAAGCCCGCGAATATCGGCAAGCCCCGCCACCAGCGCGCCCTGGCGCTTGGCCTGGCGGAGCAGTGTCGCCAAGGCCGGGCGCGGTGTGGCGGGGTCCAGGCGCAGCAGCGGGTCTATGGCGCGCGCAAAAGCCTCATCTGGGCCACGTTCCGCCATGAAAAGCAGCGTGGGTGACTCCCGCACCGCCAAATCGGCTAGATAGGGGCTATGACCACCAAGCGCTTCCAGTATCGCCGCGCCCTCTGCGCTTTCGGCAAAGCGACGTTCGGCTTCCCCCTTATCGGCGAAATGCGCCTGAGCGAGGGCAGCTGCGGCCTTGTCGAATCCGCGGGGCAGGGGGAAAGCTGCTGGGGCAAGGGTCATTGGGGTCTAGGGAAAGAGTGAGACGGGTCGCAGGTCAAGCGGGGCGGGGGTTGAAGCTGCTGGCCAGGGTCGCCCTGACCCTGATGCTGGTGCTGGGTCTTGCCCTGGGCGGGCTGGTTTGGCGGCTGGAACAAGGCCCGATCAGCCTGCCCTGGCTGGCCCGGCAGGCCGAAATTGCCGCCAATCAGGCGCTGGCTGGTCAAAAAGTCGCCATCGCTGAGGCGGCAATTTCCTGGGCGGGCTGGCGGGAAGGGCATCGTTCGCCGATTGCGGTGCGCTTTTCCGAAATCAGTCTGGTTGACAAGGATGATGGGCTGATCGCGGTTCTGCCGCAGGTGGATGCTTCCCTTTCACTGGGCGGATTGCTGCGCGGGCATATTGGGTTGCGCGCGCTGGAATTACGCGGGCTCAGCTTGCTTGCAAACCGCGATAAGGCAGGGGCACTCTCACTCGGGCTGGCCGCCGCCACCAAGGCCGATGCCACCGAAGCGCCGGACACTGCGCTTGATGCCTTGGCCGAGATCATCACCGCCTGGCTTGAGCCCCCAAATGAGGAAACCGCGCTTTCGGCGATCCGGCGCATTGCCCTTTTTGATACCAGATTGGTGCTGACCGATGAGGCTTCCGGGCGCGTGGCGCGTGCGAACCTTGCGGCCCTTATTCTGCAACGCCGCGCCACTGGTGGGTTGGAATTGGCCGGGCGCGCCCTGCTGGAAATGGCCGATCAGCGCATCCCGGTGGAGATCGCCGGCAATCTGGAACGGGCACTTTGGCGGGGGGAAGCATCGCTGACCGCGCACGGCATTCGCCCTGCGGTGCTGGCCAAGACAAGTGCGGAATTGGCGCCTTTGGCCGCGCTGGATGCCGAGGCAGAAATCACTCTGATTGCGCGCTTCGCCGGGGCGCCGCAGCCGGATTTGCTGATGGGGCGGCTGCGCACCGGGGCCGGTGTGCTGCATATCCCGAATGATGGCGGGGATATTCCTTTCGCTGCCATTCTGCTGGATGCGACCCTGGCCGAGGAGGTGGTGCGCGTAGAGCGCCTGGCCCTCTCCCCCCAGCCATCGCAGCGCCCGGGCGCTTCGCCGCCACCGGTCATTCGCGCAAGCGGAGAGGCGCGGTTAAAAGATGGCACCTGGCAAACCGCCGCCGAACTTTCGATGCGCGGCTTGGACATTGCCGACCTTCCGCATTACTGGCCCCCGAGTGTCGCCCCCAAGCCGCGCGAATGGTTGGCCGAGAATCTGACAGCCGGCATGCTGCGCGAAGGCAATTGGCGGATTGCGGCGCGGATCGGCGCGGATGGCAGTGCCGCAGAGATCACAGAGCTTTCCGGCTTGGCGCGGGCGGATGGCGTGACGGTTCATTGGTTGCGCCCCATCCCGCCCTTTGAAGGTGCTGGTGGAGAGGCGCGTTTTTCACTCGATAAGATCGAAATTTCTGCCACCAGCGGCCAGCAATCCGGCACCGGCATTGTGACGGATGGCGCCACGGTTTCGATCAGCTTCGCGACCGATCCGGAAATAACGCGCCTTGAGGCCAAACTACGCGGCCCGTTGGCCGATGGTTGGGCCGTTCTGCGCCATCCCAGGCTTAAGATTTTCGAAAAACGTCCGCCGCCGATCAATGACCCAACCGGTACGCTGACCGGCGGCACGCTAAAACTTGTCTTTCCGCTCATCAAGACGCTCGATATCGAGGATATTGATATTCAGGCCGAGCTTGACGTGCGTGATTTGCGCATTCCGCGCATTGCTTTTGATCGAGACCTTGAACGCGGTGTGGCGCGTGTTTCCGTCACCAATGTGGGGCTGACGGCAATGGGTACGGGCGTGCTTGGCGATATTGAAGCGCGCATCCGGCAGGAAACCGATTTTCGCAACGGCCCGCCCACCGATATTGTTTCCCGTGAAATCATTTCTGCCCGCGCGGATGCCCGGCAATTGGCAGCACTTGGCCTGGATGGAAGGCCGCTGCTGGAAGGGCCTGTACAGCTTGATGTCCGCAATGAAACGCGCCGCAATGGGCAGGCACGGCTTGCCGTGCGGGCTGATTTGCGTGCGGCGACGCTGAGGCTGGAGCCCCTGGCCTGGAGCAAACCACCCGGTACCGCAGGCAGCGCGGAGGCAATGGTGCTGATGCAGGGCAATGCGGTGACGCTGATTGAAAGTTTCCGCATTGAGACGCCCGATTCCCTTATTCGCGGTCGCGCGAGTGAGGTGCGCCAGAACGTCCCGCAACGCATTGAATTGACCAGTGCGACTTTGGGGCGATCCCGTTTCGCCGGTGAGGTGCGCCCGCCCGCGACCCGCCTTGGTGGGCAATGGGCCATCAGCTTGCGCGGGCCAGTGTTGGATATGGCACCGGCGCTTGCCGCGCATGAGACACCGGACAAGCCTTTAGAGGAAGGTTCCGCCGCGCGGATTGATGCCCGCTTTGATCGTGTGCTGCTGCCGCATGCGAAGGAGATTTCAGCGCTGGAGGCACAGCTCAGGGTCAATGCCTTGGGTGTCACGCAGCAGGCAAATATCAGCGCCCGCCTGCCCGAGCGCGGCAGTTTCGCGCTGACAATCACCCCGGAAGGCCAGCGCCGCGCCTTCAACCTGACCAGTGATAATGGCGGCGAATTGCTGCGTGCCTTTGACGTGCTGAAAACCATTCAAGGCGGTAAGCTGACCGTGACGGGCGGATACGAAAACTCCCGCCCCGGCGCTGTGCTTGTCGGCGATGCGGTGTTGGAGGATTTCGTGGTGCGTGACGCGCCGGGGCTCGGTAAGCTCTTGCAAGCCATGACGCTTTACGGGCTGGTGGATGCGTTGAGTGGCCCAGGGCTGAATTTCACCCGCGCTACCATCCCCTTTAGCCTCGCTCCCGATGCACTGATATTGCGGGATGCACGCGCCTTTTCGTCTTCGCTTGGGGTTACTGCGAAGGGGCGCATTGATCGCAGGAATGATACGATGGACACCGAAGGCACCATTGTGCCGGCCTATATTTTCAACACGTTGCTCGGGCGCATTCCGATTTTCGGCCGGCTTTTCAGCCCAGAAGAAGGTGGTGGGCTATTTGCCGTTTCCTATCGCATGCGCGGGCCGCTGAATGACCCGCAAACCATGATCAACCCCTTGGCGGCGCTGACACCTGGGTTCCTGCGCGGGATTTTCGGGATTGGTCAGGAACCGGCAGGACAGGCGCCACGGCAATAGCAGCGATCCGGCGCTTGCCTTGGTGGCGCTGTCCAGCTGCTTTGCCCGCCTTGCGGGCTGGCTGCGTCAGCCATGTGACAGGCCAATGATCACCTTCCCGCGACCGCGCCCTTGATCCCCACCCCCTCCCAGGCGTAACGAAGCTGCGGGCCACGCCCCCCCACCGGGGCGCATTCGCTTCTGGAAGGGAGCCGCATCATGGCAAGCGCCACCAAACCGGGGATCCGCCCGGCCAATCCTCGTTTTTCCTCTGGCCCCTGCGCCAAGCGTCCTGGCTGGTCACTCGCAGCACTTGAAGGCGCGCTGCTTGGCCGCAGCCACCGCGCCGCGACACCCAAGGCAAAGCTCGCGGAAGTGATTACGCTTTCAAAATCCATCCTTGGCATGCCTTCCGATTGGCGGCTTGGCATTGTGCCGGCGTCTGACACGGGCGCGGTGGAAATGGCGCTTTGGTCCATGCTCGGCGCGCGCGGGGTGGATGTGCTGGTGTGGGAATCCTTCTCCAAGGATTGGGCCACTGATGTGCTGAAGCAATTGAAGCTTGCCGATGCGCGCGTGCTTGATGCACCCTATGGTAAGCTGCCTGATCTTGGCGCGGTTGATCCCAAGCGCGATGTGGTTTTTGTCTGGAACGGCACCACCAGCGGCGTGCGCCTGACCAATGCTGATTTCATCAGCGCGGACCGTGAAGGGCTCGCGATTTGCGATGCCACCAGCGCCGCCTTCGCGATGGATCTGCCCTGGGCGAAGTTGGATGTTGTGACCTGGTCCTGGCAGAAGGTGCTGGGCGGCGAGGCAGCGCATGGCATGTTGGCGCTGTCGCCGCGTGCGGTCGCGCGGCTTGAATCCTATTCACCGCCCTGGCCGATGCCAAAGATTTTTCGCCTGTCCAGCGGCGGCAAGCTGAGCGAAGGCGTGTTTAAGGGCGAGACCATCAACACGCCTTCCATGCTGTGTGTTGAGGATGCTTTGGATGGCCTCCGTTGGGCGGAAAGCATTGGCGGGCTGAAGGGGCTGATTGCGCGCAGCGAAGCCAATCTTGCTACCATTGCGGATTGGGTTGCGGCGGGCAGCGGTTATGGTTTCCTCGCGCAGGATGCGGCGACGCGTTCCTGCACTTCCATCTGCCTGACCATCACGGCGCCTTGGTTCACGGCGCTTTCGGCAGAAGCCCAAGCGACGGCGGCGAAGAAAATCGCGTCCCTGCTTGAGGCGGAAGGGGTGGCGCTTGATGCCGGCGCTTATCGTGATGCGCCGCCGGGCTTGCGCATCTGGGGCGGTGCCACGGTTGAAACGGCTGATATCAAGGCGCTGTTGCCGTGGTTGGATTGGGCGCTGGCTTCTGTGCAAGCCGAAATGGCAGGGGCCTGAAGCCCATGCCGCGCGTTCTGATCTCCGACAAACTCAGCCCCGCCGCGGTTGCGATTTTTCGTGAACGCGGCATTGAAGCCGATGTGAAAACCGGCCTGACGCCGGCGGAACTCCGCGCCATTATTGGTGAGTATGATGGGCTTGCGGTGCGCTCCGCCACCAAGGTCACGCGGGAAGTGCTGGAAGCAGCGCCGCGCCTGAAGGTGGTGGGCCGCGCCGGCATTGGCGTGGATAATGTGGATGTCACCAGCGCCACCGCGCGCGGTGTTGTCGTGATGAATACGCCCTTCGGCAATGCGATTACCACCGCCGAACACGCCATTGCGATGATGTTCGCGCTGGCGCGGCAATTGCCGGAAGCCTCAGCCTCCACCAAGGCGGGCAAATGGGAAAAGAACCGCTTCATGGGGGTGGAGCTTTTCGCCAAAACCTTGGGCCTGATCGGCTGCGGCAATATTGGCGGCATTGTCGCTGATCGCGCCAATGGGTTGAAGATGAAGGTGATTGCCTTCGATCCTTTCCTTTCCGAAAAACGCGCCGTGGAGATCGGTGTGGAGAAGGTGGAACTGCCCGAATTGCTGGCGCGCGCCGATTTCATCACGCTGCATGCGCCCATGACAGAACAGACGCGCAATATCCTCTCGCGCGAGAATATAGCGCGGATGAAAAAAGGCGCGCGGCTGATCAATTGCGCGCGCGGCGGCCTGGTGGATGAGGTAGCACTCGCGGAAGCACTGCAATCCGGCCATTTGGCGGGTGCTGCGCTTGATGTATTCGAGGTTGAACCCGCGACAGACAGCCCGCTTTTCGCCTTGGAAAATGTCGTCTGCACCCCGCATCTGGGTGCGGCGACGAATGAGGCGCAGGAGAATGTGGCGCTGCAAGTCGCCGAACAGATGTCGGATTTCCTGCTGACGGGTGCGGTTTCCAACGCCATCAATATGCCGAGCGTGACCGCGGAAGAAGCACCGCGCCTAAAGCCATATATGGAATTGGCGCGCTTGCTCGGTTCCATGGCGGGGCAGCTCAGCGCCGGGCAGGATGATGCAATCAAGGCGATCCGCATTGAATATGAAGGCCATGCGGCGGAGCTTAATCGCCGCCCACTGACGGCCGCTGCTTTGGCCGGTGTGCTGACGCCGCAAATGGGCGCGGTGAATATGGTGAATGCGCCGGTGCTGGCTAAGGAACGCGGTATTGATGTCGCGGAAACCATCATGGAACGGCGCGGCGAATATCAAACCCTGCTGACCATCACCGTAACCACCAATCAGGGGCAGCGTTCCATCGCCGGCACTTTGCTTGCGGAAAACAAGCCGCGTTTGGTCGCGATTAAGGGCATCGCGGTGGAAGCAGATTTCGCGCCGCATATGCTCTATGTCACCAATCAGGATAAGCCCGGTTTCATTGGGCGTTTCGGCACGGCGCTCGCGGAAGCGGGCATCAATATCGGCACGCTCCATCTAGGCCGCGCGGCACCTGGTGGAGACGCCATCTGCCTGGTCGGGCTGGATGGCCCGATGCCGGAAGCGGTGCTGGCGGAAGTGCGGCGCCTGCCCTTGGTAGTGCGTGCGACGCCGCTGAATTTCTAAAACTTATCCACCAAAAACGCGCGCGAAAATGGTCTCCACATGGCCAAAATCGCGCGCCGGATCCATGGCGCTATCAAGTGCTGTGCCATCCATCAGCGCGGCCACGCCGGCATCTTCCAGCAGATTGGTGCGGAAATCCTTGGCCCCCGCGCTGCCCAAGGCCTGCCAGGTTGCCATGGCGCAGCGCTGCACGGTGGCATAGGCGTCTTCGCGGCTCATGCCCGCCTGGGTCAGCGCCAGCAGCACCTTCTGGCTATGCACCACGCCGCCCAGGCTCTCCAGATTGGCCTGCATGCGTGCTGGATAGATGGTGAGCTTTTCCATCATGCCCGTCAGGCGCATCAGCGCGAAATCAAGCGCAGTCGTCGCATCCGGGCCAATCACGCGTTCCACCGATGAATGGCTGATATCGCGTTCATGCCAGAGCGCCACATTCTCCAAGGCCGGCACCACATAACCGCGCACCAAGCGTGCGAGCCCGGTCAGGTTTTCGCTCAGCACCGGGTTGCGCTTATGCGGCATGGCGGAAGAACCCTTCTGCCCGGCATGGAAGAATTCCTCGGCTTCGCGCACTTCGCTGCGCTGCAAATGGCGCACTTCGGTCGCCAGCCGTTCAATGCCCGTTGCCACCACAGCCAGCGCCGCAAAAAACGCCGCGTGACGGTCACGAGGGATAACCTGCGTTGAAACCGGTTCTACCGAAAGGCCAAGCTTGCCCGCGACAAAGGCTTCGACGCGTGGGTCAACGCTCGCGAAAGTGCCGACGGGGCCGGAAATGGCGCAGGTTGCCACTTCCGCCCGCGCCGCCACCAACCGCGCCCGGTTGCGGGCGAATTCCGCATGATAACCAGCCAGTTTCAGGCCGAAGGTGGTGGGCTCAGCATGGATGCCGTGGCTGCGGCCGATGGTGGGCGT
>CAMCEP010000033.1 GCA_945873675.1 Asaia bogorensis | reverse complement strand
GGGCAATTGGTAGCCTTGATGGGCGAGCCAGCCGAAATACCCATCCATGCTTGGTTCAAAAGCACCAACGCTCCGAAAGCCATCCATCAAGTCGCCGAGCGTTGTGAAGCGAGGGTCCCGAGGGCCAGAGGTACGCGGATCGGGCGTGGTCGTGGTGTAACCGATCAACGCGGGATCATAGCCGATCAGGCGCAGCCGCTTGGCAAGGTTTGTGTGGCGCGCATCTAGCGGCACAGTGTTCTGCACCGCACGGTGGTTCATGAGATAGAGCCCAGTCAGCAGGCTTGCCCTGGCCGGGCCGCAAGGAACTGTGTTGGTCACATGATTACGGAAAGTCACCCCTTCGCGGCATAGACGATCAAGGTTCGGGGTACGCAGAAAATTCGCACCAAGGTGCGGGACAAAATCCGCGCGCCATTGATCCACAACAATGAGTAGAACGTTTTTTGGGGGTGTCATCGGAGTGCCTTGATCGAATTTTCAAACCTACGTCGGGCTCGTACAGGTCGAAATTTTCAACGACATGACGATTATGCGTCATCTTCATGACGTATTTACCTGCCAAGTGGCGGGGCATCAGGGAAATTTCCGGTGCGCCGAAATAGCAGGACATCCTTATTTCAATTAAAAGACCCTAATTTTTCATAAGCGTGTCATATTCTTGCGGCACTACATGGCTTCCTTGCTTAAGTTTTATGGGATTTGAGCCGTTCCCTCATGTCCATGAGAATGCGTTTTTTGGAGTTCGCCGTGTCCGAAGCCCAGCTAGCCTCGTCTGAGAAAAACCAGCATCCCCACGGTGCAGCTTTATTTTTTCGCCGCTGGCTGTCCAATCCGCTTCAAATGGGTTCAATTATCCCCTCCTCACCAAAGCTTGGGCAGCTCATCGCCAAGCAGATAGACAAGCGGTCAAGCTCGTCCATCCTTGAATTGGGTGCCGGCACAGGCGCAATCACCAAGAGCCTGATCAATTCAGGTATCGCACCAGGGCGTATCGCAGTGGTGGAGATTGTGCCAGAAATGGCTGAGCATTTAAGGTCAAAATTCCCTGAAACCTCCGTACTTCAGGCGGATGCCTTCGATCTGCCAACCCGATTGTTGAAAGACACTCTTGGGGAGATAGGCACAGTCATTTGTGGCATTCCACTCGTTCTTCTAAGCGAAGCCAAGCAACGGCAATTCATTCAGCAGGTCGAAGCGGTCGCCCCGGGGCGTGGGTTCCTTCTATATACATATTGTATCACTTCGCCCCTGCCCTACCGCACCCTCGGCCTTGAGGCGCAGCGACTTGCTTGGACACCGCTGAATTTTCCGCCCGCGAGCGTTTGGCACTACCGCCCCAATACATGATGACCTAGGGTACTAAGACCCTGAGTGGTTGGGTGAACGGCACTATATGGATGGGCAAGGAGCCTGCGTCATCACCATCCGCTTGCACTGGTAGGTCGGCGCCAAAAACCTGAATTTCATATCCACGTCGCATAGAGATGCTCGAAAGGTAGGGAAGCCGGCCAAGGCCAAGAGCGGCAGCATGCTTTAAGGCATCAATAAAGTGGCCCTGCTGTAGCGAAACAATATGAAAATGCGTCTCGCGCGGATCTGCTTCCGGCGCGATTTGAAAGCGCCCCGCGTAGTATCGTCCCTTCGTTACAACCAGCCCAGACGCTTCCACCTCCTCACCATCAATCTTTACTCTGAAGGAGGCGAAGGGATAGTAGGGAAGGTCACGTAAAGTTTGAAGTACATAAGCGCCCTTTCCAAGGACGCGCTTAAGGCCAAGTGGCAAGTGATGGACCACAACCGAATCCAACCCAACGCCAACCATTTGGATAAACAGGCGGTCCTTCAGGGCACCTCGCTTCAAAATACCCGGATAGACGCTGGTGCTGCGGCCCATGAGAAGCGCGCGCGCGGCTTCTCGCGCATTGAGCGGGACTGCCATTTCCAAAGCAAAGACATTTGCGGTTCCAAGCGGCAGAATGCCTAGCGTAGCACTGCTTCCAGCAAGGCCAGCGGCTACCTCTGCGATGGTGCCATCTCCGCCTGCAGCGACGACAATGCCACTTTCTTCAGCGACCCTCCGAGCAAAATTCTCAGCATCACCACGTGCACTGGTTTCCAGGAGCTGAAATTGAACACCAAGCCCGTACAATAGATCGAGCGCGGAATAAAGCCTAGCACGCCGCCGCGCACCGGCTGAAGGATTGAATATAACGACAAGGTTCTTGGGCATAGCCGCATATCCAACCAATCGCGCATTGCCACTTCATGATGATATGGCGAAAGTTTTATGAAAATATCGAAGCCCTGATTTTTGTCATTGAAGATTCATGCCCCAATACGCCCGATTCAGGTAGCGCAGCTTTGACTGTAACAAGGAGCAGGGATGACGATTCGCATCGGCGCCCGCTACCTTATCAGGAGCGTCGATCATGACCCTCGCTTCAGCGCCGCGATGCTACCGCTCTATTTTTCTTTCTGATATTCATCTTGGCTTGCGAAGCTGCCGAAGCGACTCCCTGGTAGATTTCCTGCGTAGCGTCCAATGTGAAAAACTCTATCTGGTGGGCGACATTATCGACGGGTGGCGCCTGAGGCGTTCCTGGTATTGGGATGCCCATCATGATGAGGTCATTCGCTTGATCCTGCGTATGGCCCGCCACGGGACCGAAGTGATCTATGTTCCAGGCAATCATGATGAGATGTTTCGTGATTGGCTTGGCCTTGAGATTGCAGGTGTGAGGCTTGTGCGTGAGGCGGAGCATATCGCTGCGGATGGCCGCCGATACCTGGTAATTCATGGCGATGAGTTCGATGGGGTCATTCGCTATGCCAAGTTCTTGGCTCATCTGGGGGATTGGGCGTATGACGCCGCCCTAACGGCCAATCGCTGGTTCAATTTCCTACGTCGCCGACTGGGCTATCCTTATTGGTCGCTCTCCCAATGGCTTAAGCGACAGGTAAAGGAAGCGGTCAAGGCTATTGACCGTTTCGAATCCGCACTTGCCCACGAAGCTAAATCACGCGGCATGGATGGCGTAATCTGCGGCCATATTCATCATGCCGAAATGCGCATGATCCATGGTATTCTCTACATGAATGATGGTGATTGGGTGGAAAGTTGCACAGCACTGGTAGAGCATCACGACGGGCGCTTTGAACTGCTCGACTGGTCAAGCCGTCAGGTTGCTTCGGCGCAAAAGCGGCTATCCGCGCCGGATTTGGTGGCTGAAGTCTTGCAAAGTGCGCGTTGACCCCATGCGTATTCTGATCGTCACCGATGCTTGGTTTCCACAGGTGAATGGTGTGGTGCGGACGCTTTCCGTGGTAGCCGAGAAGTTAACCGCGATTGGGGACCACGTCGAAGTGATAGGCCCTGATCGCTTCCGCAGCCTTCCTACGCCCGGCTATGCAGAAATTCGGCTTGCAATTGCGCCAAAGCGAAAACTGGCACGCCTTGTTGAAGAATTTAAGCCGGAGATAATTCATATCGCGACTGAAGGCCCGCTCGGCTGGGCCATGCGTTCCCTTTGTCGACGCCATCGCTGGCCATTCACCACCGCTTTTCACACACGCTTTCCGGAATATCTTGAAGCGCGAACCCATATTCCAGCAGATTGGTCCTGGCGCGTGATGCGCCGCTTTCACGAGGCAGGAGTGGGTACATTTGCAGCAACATCCTCACTTAGGCAGGAATTATCCAAACGGGGCTTCACGAAGATACGCGCATGGACGCGGGGCGTTGATCTGGAAAAATTCAATCCGGAAAAGCGAGATGAATGGCCAGGCTTGCCGCGACCCATTTTCCTTTATGCGGGTCGCGTCGCAATTGAAAAGAATATAGATGCCTTTCTTGAGCTTGATCTCCCTGGGAGCAAGGTTGTTGTCGGCGACGGACCTGCCTTGTCTTCGCTAAGGCAGAAATTCCCGAAGGTGACCTTTACAGGCTACCGCGAAAATGGCGCGCTCGCGCGGTCCTATGCGGGAGCGGATGTTTTTGTTTTTCCCTCACGCACTGATACCTTTGGTCTGGTGCTGCTGGAGGCCCTTGCAGCAGGCACCCCAGTCGCGGCCTTTCCGGTGACGGGCCCGATTGATGTCATTACTGATAGGCGGGTTGGCGTCCTGAATGAGGATTTGCGCGCGGCCTGCCTCAAGGCGCTTGAATGTGACCGCACCGCTTGCCGAAAGCATGCGGAAGCCTGGTCGTGGGACGCTTGTGTTGCCCAATTCAGAGAGGCGCTGGTACCTGTCCGGTAAAATCTCCTCTGTCATCATTCTTTCACCACTACGTCACACAGCCATCATGCGGTTAGGTCAAGACGGCACTCTGTTTTCTAGGAGTGCCCAATGTTTGACCGTCGCACAGCCCTCATGCTGTCGGGCTTGCCCCTGCTAGCCACCAAGGCACAGGCACAGGCACAAGGTGATTGGCGCCAACAGATTCGCGAAGTGCGTTTCGGCATGATCTCAGTCGAGAATGAACGTGACGCGATTGCTCGCCTTCAGGGCTTGCAAACCTATATGGCGCGTGAATTGCGGGCACCCTTTCGCGTATTCCGTGGCTCGGATTATGCGGCGGTGGTGGAGGCGATGCGTGCGGGCCATTCTGAAATCGCGTATCTCGGCCCAGCCTCCTATGGCTTGGCACGGCGCGTAATGGGTGAACGTATCGCGCCTATCTTCCGCTACATCGATAATGAAGGGATGGAAGGGTACTACAGCGCCATGATCGTGAAGGCGGATAGCCCTATTCGCCAATTGGCAGATATGCGCGGCAAAACCCTCGGTTTCAGTGATCCTAATAGCACCTCTGGTTTCCAGGTGCCTGGCTGGTTCCTGAGGCGTCAAGGTATGGATCCTGCCACCTTTTTTTCACGCACTGGATTTACCGGCAGCCATGAGCAAGGTGTAATGGCTGTGATTAACGGTACTTTTGACGCTGCTGTGCTGGCTTATTCCAATGAGCGCCGCAATACATTCCAGCGTATGGTCGAAAAAGGCATGATTCCGGATGGTGCGGTCCGCGTTATTTGGACATCTCCCCTTATTCCAAATTCGCCAATCGTGATGCGGATGGACCTGCCGGTGGCCTTGCGTGAAGAGGCCGTGGCCGCCTTCGCGGCCCTTCCGGAACGTGACCCGCAGGCGTTTCGCGATATGTCTTCCAATGCACGTGGCATAGCGCCTGCCAAGCATGAGGATTATCTCGATATCGTTGCAATTCTTGAAGATAACGCGGCACGGCGGCGGGAAAGGCGTTCCTGATTTCCTCCACCGCAATAGCCGCAGCGGAAACACGCTGGCGCGCCGCAAGGGCTGCTCGGCAGCGCGCTTGGTTTCTGGGGGCACTGCTTCTGACACTTGCGATAGCGCTATCGGCTTGGCTTGGTGAGGTCAGCATCGCCCGGCTCTGGCAGGGCCTTCCCTTGGCGGGTGACTATATCGCAGGCACCATACCGCAGCTTCGGTTTGAATATTTCTTTGCCGATCTTGCCCATTGGATGTGGGGCTTCACGGATTGGGTCTTGCTGCTCGCGGATACATTGTTGATCGCCTATGTGGGCACGGTTTTGGGTGGCCTGGTTGCGTTGCTCCTTTCCTTTCCCGCAGCGGCCACGCTGGCGCCCGCTTGGGTCGTTACGCTGACCAGACGTGCGCTGGAGGTGATGCGCACCGTTCCGACACTCGTGCTGGCGCTCATCTTCGTCTATGCCTTTGGCCTTGGTGCCTTTGCCGGTATGCTAGCCATTGCCGTCCATTCCGCCGGAGCGCTTGGAAAACTATTTGCCGAGGAGCATGAAAACGCTTCCCTCGCACAAATGGAGGCAGTGCGCGCGGCTGGTGGTTCCTGGCCAGCGCAAATGCGCTTCGGCATCTTCCCGCAATCCCTGCCTGGTGTGGTGAGTTATGGCCTGCTGCGCTTCGAAATCAATGTGCGCGAAGCCAGCGTTCTTGGCATTGTCGGCGCCGGCGGCATCGGGGAGGAACTCTATCTTGCGGTGCGGCAATTCGAATACCAGGATATCTCCGCTATTCTTATCCTGATCCTTGCAATCGTGTCGGCGATTGATCTTCTTTGCGGGCTATTACGCCGTCGGGTTTTGGGAAGTACCTCATGATCACGTCCCGATTGGCCACGCCGCTTTTATGCGCCTCTCTCTTGCTTCTGCTGATCGCAGGCCTTTGGCGGATAGATGCCTCGCCGGAGCGGATCTTCAATGGCATTACAAAGCTCGGCTGGCTGGTGGCGCTGATGTGGCCGCCTTCCGCCGGCGGTGTCTTGCCGGAACTTCTGATGAGCTTGTTGGAAAGCCTTGCCATGGCGTTCCTTGGCACCCTTTTGGCGGCGCTGATTGCACTACCGTTGGCTTTGCTCGGTGCCGGTAATATCATTGGTAATGTACTGCTCAGATTTTCCGTGCGACGGGTTTATGATGGGTTGCGTGGCATAGATACCCTGATTTGGGCGCTGATTTTTGTCGCTGCTGTGGGCATGGGACCTTTTGCGGGCATACTAGCCTTGGCGGTGCCAGATATTGGTAGCCTGGCAAAGCTTTTCAGTGAGGCGCTGGAATCCGCTGATCGGCGGCAAGTGGAAGCGGTGCGTGCTGCCGGCGCCAATCGCATACTTTCGGTGCGCCTAGGGTTGATCCCTCAGGTTGCGCCCGTGATGCTGTCCCAAATCCTCTATAACTTCGAATCAAATGCACGGTCTTCGACAGTGCTTGGCATTGTGGGCGCCGGTGGCATTGGTCTTGCGCTTTCTGACCGTATTCGGATCAATAATTGGGATGAGGTTGCCTTTATCATTCTCTTGATTTTGGCCATGGTCGCGGCGATTGATTGGGCAAGCCGAAGGCTGCGCCTGAAGATCATTGGCACAAGCTGACGAATTAGCGCCGCCAGGCAGCAGTAAATCGTGCGCAAATTCCTCCCGCTGCAAGCTCAATAAGTTTTGCCGCCAATGAGATTGCAAGGATGACACAAGCCATGGCCGCCGCGGCGCTTGCCTGCCCGGCTTCATCCATATGTACAACGGCGACTGACGCGGGTTTGGTGTCCGGCCCATAGAGAAAAATCACCGCGCTGACCGTGGTCATGGCACTGACGAAAAGAAAGACCAGAATGTCAAGAATCGCAGGCAGGCAAATGGGTAATGTGACACGACCAAAAGTCTGCCAAATGGGAACATGCAGGCTGGCACTGACAGCTTCAAATTCCGGATCAAGCTGGCGTATGGCGGTTACGGCGGTCAGGTGACCCACCGTATAAAAATGGATGATCGAGTTCAGCACCAGTATGGTGAGTGTACCGTAGATGATACCAAGCGGATTGGCCGGGTGATTGAAGAAAATGATGAAGGCAAGGCCCAATACCAACCCAGGCACTGCGAGCGGTATGGTGGTGAGAAAGCGGAGCGGTGCGGCAAGAAGGCTGCGCGGCGGACCGCGTTCAAGACTATAGGCGATGATGAAAATCAGTGCGGCCCCGACAAGGGCTGTGATAAGGCTGAGCTTCACGGAAAGCCAAACAGATTGCCAACCAGCTGTATCAAAACGCGTGAAATCATAATTATCCAGTGTGAGCGAAAGGTTATAGGGCCAGAACCGGATAAACGATCCCCAAATAGAGACAGCTACAATCACAAGCAGGGCGCAGGCCACAAGCAGGCAGACCAGTAATGCAGGAATGTCGCGTGCACGACGCGGCTTTGGCCGGTAGGCTACGGCGCGGCCGGATAGGGTTGCGGTTCTCCTGCCATGCGCCCAACGATCCAGCAGGAAGGCAAGCACGGCTGGTATCAACAAAACCAAGCCGACCACGGCCCCCATATTCAGATCCTGCCGCCCTACTACCTGCTTATAGACATCGGTCGCCAATACGTTGAATTGGCCACCAATCACTTTCGGGATACCGAAATCCGTAACCACCAGGGTGAAGACCACAACGCTTGCCGACACCAAGCCATACATGGCCCCAGGGAGTGTGACGGTCAGGAAAATGCGCAGGCGAGAAGCTTTCAGCGCCTCGGCTGCTTCATATAGGCGGCCATCTGCTGTGGAGAGCGCGACAGAAAGAATAATTGCGGCGGCTGGGAAGCAATAGAATATCTGCGCACCGATAATTCCCCAAGGCCCATAAATAGTGCCACCAGCCATCAGACCGCGCAGCATGCCCTGATTACCGAAAAGATAAATCAAGGATAGAGCGGGCAGAAGCGAGGGTGCCAGGATTGGCAGCAGCATTACGGCTCGAAAAAACCATTTGCCGGGCATACAGCTTCGCGTGAGCCCGTAAGCATAGGCGAAGGCAAGCGGGATCACCACGCATGTAGTGACTAGCGCGGTCCAGAGCGAATTCCAGGCCGAGCGTACCAGGCTTGGCGTCGTTATATAAATCGCGAAGTTGTGGAACCCGATAAAGCTGCCCTGCTGGTCTTCAAAAGCGCGTAGAAAAAGGCCGACCAAGGGCAATGCCAGCGCGATTACCAGAAAAAGCAAGCCAAAGGCCTGGATTAAGCGCAACCAAAGCTCATCCGGAGAGGCCTTGGGCCGAATATGGGGAAGCGCCCGCAAGATCGCCTTGGTCACGCGCTAAAAACCAGGAGCCGTTCGGGTTGAAAACGGGCGAAGAGTTCAGTTCCCGGGAATGCCTGCAATTCAGCAAAGCGCGCTGGCGCAAGGTCGGCCTCGAAGCGGAGCCCCTTAGCTTCAAGCGCAACGCGACAAACCGGCCCCAGAAACTCACATCCGATGACCTTGGCAAGAAAACTGCCCGATCCTTGATTGGCTTTATTGGATAATTCGACATCTTCCGGGCGGATGAAAACCTCGATTTCCTGACCGTACAGGAGATGCGCCGTGCCATGCGCTGGCATCACCAGATCCTTGAAAATGATATGTTGGGCGGGCGTATGCACCTTGGCCAAGAAATGTGCGGAACGCCCAACGAAACCCGCCACGAAGGCCGAAGCAGGCTGGCAATAGACTTCTTCTGGCGTGCCAATCTGTTCGATGCGTCCCTGGGACATGACCACGATCCGGTCGGAAACGCTCAGTGCTTCTTCCTGGTCATGCGTCACCATGACGGTGGTCACACCCAGTCTTTGCTGCAAAGAACGTATTTCCTGCCGTAAATGCAACCGCACAATAGCATCCAGTGCCGAGAGCGGTTCATCGAGCAAAAGTAGGCCGGGTTCGGCCGCCAAGGCACGCGCCAGTGCAACACGTTGCTGCTGGCCACCGGAAAGCTGCGCAGGGTATTTGGCGGTCTGGTCTGAAAGCCCAACCAGATGCAGCAATTCACGAATACGTTGGTGCTTTCTTGCCTTCGGCCAAGCGGCGCCGCGCAAGCCATAGCCAATATTGTCGGCAACGCTCAGGTTTGGAAACAGCGCGTAGGATTGAAAAACAATGCCAAAGTCGCGCTGCGCCGGGGGCAAGGCCGTAATGTCACGGCCGGCCTGGATGATGCGCCCCACCGTTGGCGGATCCAAACCCGCAATGGCGCGCAATAAGGTTGTCTTGCCGCAGCCCGACGGCCCGAGGAAGGAGACGAATTCACCTGGAAATACCTTCAGGCTGACCCGTTCAAGGGCAACAAAATTACCAAACTGTTTACCGACATCCGTAATGATGAGAAAGGGATGACCGATGCCAGAGCTTTCTCCGGCATCGGTACCCAAGCCATCATCCAGGGCGGCACCCATTATGCTTAGCGCGGCGCGGATTTGCCGTCGTAACGGCGCTGCCATTCCGCAAGCAGCCTTTCGCGCGCCGCAGCGATTTCTGCGAAATTCGCATTCACTAGCCGCTGTGCGAATTCAGCTGGATAACCGCGCACCGTGGGGTCAACGCCAGGCAAAGCCAGCATCGCGTAGTAGCGGCCATAGAGTTCAGCCGCTTGGCGGGAGACGGTGAAATCGGCAAGGCGCCGGGCTGCTGCCAGATTGCGTGTCCCGCGCATGATGGCGGTTGCTTCCAAGTCAAAGCCCACACCATCGCTCGGTACAATGATGTCAATTGGCGCACCCTGATTCTTCAGCGTGACAGAGCGCATATCGAAGGAAAGACCAACGCCGAATTCACCACGCGCCGCATTATTGCAAGGCGCGCTGCCGGAATGGGTATATTGCTGGATGTTCTCATGCAGCCTGTCCATGAAGGTCCAGGCGTTTTGCTCACCCTGATTGGCGATCCAACCCGCAATCGTCAGGAAGCCAGTACCCGATGAATTAGGGTTCGGCATGACGATCTGCCCGCGGAAGCGCGGGTCCAGCAGATCTTGCCACGTAGCTGGGCGCGGCAGATTGCGCTGCTGGGCGACCACCGTATTGAAGCAAATGGCAGAAACAAAAGCGTCCATACCCGTCCACGTCATGGGGTTGCGGGCGCTCCGCATATTCGGGCGCAGTGCTTCGGCGCCCTGCGGGCTGTAGGGTTCCAGCATCTCCTGTGCTTCCATCTGCAGCAGGGAGAACACAGAAAGCCCCCACACCAAATCAGCACGCGGATTGGCCTTTTCCGCGATCAAGCGGGCGGTGATGACACCCGTTGAATCGCGCACCCAGGCAATTTCGACATCGCGCAGTGCGGCCTCGGCCGCCTGCTTGAAGGGCGCAAGCTGTTCATTTTCAAGCGCCGTATAAACTGTCAAGCGCGTGCGCTGCTGCGCTTCCGCCACGGGCACCAAGCCGAGTAAGGCAAGAGCAAGAAGAATGAATCGCATGAAGGAGCCTCCTGAAGGGACAGGATCGGCTATCGCGCGATCAGCGACGGCAGCATGACACTTGCGTGACAGTTCCGTGTCAATTGGCTTCCAATAGCCCTGGCCTTTCGCCTGCAGCGAGCCGGGCTTCGATAAGCTCAATCAGCGAGGGCAGGTCCGCGATACTGTCAATCACAAGATGGGCGCCTGCGCGCAGC
This sequence comes from Asaia bogorensis, assembly GCA_945873675.1. Classification (GTDB taxonomy): domain Bacteria; phylum Pseudomonadota; class Alphaproteobacteria; order Acetobacterales; family Acetobacteraceae; genus Neoroseomonas; species Neoroseomonas bogorensis_C. Next base: position 5,210 of record CAMCEP010000033.1, on the reverse strand, counting down.
AGCGGTTCACTCGCCCCATGGCGGAGTTCTGCACGCTGAACAGGCGGTAGCTTCGCAAGCTCCTCGGCGGATAGTCCTGGGTTATTGCCGGTGAGCGCCGCCCCCACTGCCCAGCATCCGGCCGCGCGCGCTTCGCCAATGCCGGGCGCAGTATCGTCCAGCTTGATCACGCTACTGGCAGGCCAAATCCCCATTTGGGCAAGTGCGGACCATATCTGCAGCGGGGCGGGGCGCCCTGCGGCGAGGTCTCCGGCGCAAATCGTCACTTCCGGCACAAAGCCCTGCGCGGCGGCGAGTGGCATGAGCCGTTGCATGATGGGGCGGGTATATCCAGTGGTGGACCCGATCCGAATACCGCGCGCGGCACACCATTGAAGCGCCGCATGCGCACCGGGAATCAGCGCAGCATGTGCTTCCACGGCAGCGACATTCATGGGCTCAAAAACCTCGAAGATGGCGTCAATGGCGGCATCATCAAAATCCCGGCCATGGCGTGCGCGCCACGCTGCAGCGACCCTGGGTGCAGACCCTACCAGGCGAATATGGTCCTGCTTGGCCATCCCCATTGGGCCGCGCGCATCGGTAATGGTGATCTGCACGCCAAAATGCGCAAAGGCTTCCACAAAGGCGCCCATGGGTGCGCGGCTGCCATGATCCACCACAGTCCCGGCCCAATCCAGGATCACGGCCTTGATTTTTTGTGTCATGGGTTCGCTTCCATATCGGCCAGTACTTCTTCGGCAATGCCAAAGCCCGTGCTCGCCCCCGTGCCGGAGGTGACGGAGACAAGGCGGACCCCCGACATGGGCCTTTCAAAGAAGGCATCATCGGGGCCGGATGGGTAAAGGCCGATCCATCTTTCAGTGACTTTGGGCTGAGGAAGATCAAGCACGCGCTGTGCTTCACGAATGATCAGCGCATCGACCTCTTCGGGCTGAAAAGGATCTGGCGTTGGGCCGTAATGATGGCTGTCGCCCACCACCAAGGAACCATCGGCGCTTTGCACAACGATCAGGTGGACGCCGTGGTCAAGCTCATTCTTCTGCTCGATCTGCAGGCGCTCCCGTAATAGTGGCAAGGATGCACAATCAGCATAGCCACGATAGCGATGGAGCCCGAGGTCACTCATGATCGCCGCGGGCAAGCGCCAGCCGGGATCAGCAAGGCGCAGCATATGAAGCTTGCAGAGCGTCACCTCACGGCGCGCAAAGGTATCCGGGAAAAGGGTGGCGATATCCGGCCCGGGACAGACCACGATGCGCGGGGCGTGGAAAACACCCTCAGTCGAATCAACCCGTCCGGAGGAAATACCGTGCACGGCGCAGCGCCAGAAGAAATGCACGCCAAGCGCCTGTTCGAGCCAAGCGGCGAGGCGCGGAATGGCCTCTCGGCTTTCGACCCGAAGCTCATGCGGGCTATGCAGCGCAGCAAGGAGTTCCGCCGAACGGAGTGGCGCAGGAATTTCGCTCCCTTCCAGCAGGCGGCAGGAATCGCCCATCGGGCTTGCCAGAAATTCGCGCAAAACGCTGACGGCCTCAGGCCGCCGGACTGCCATCAGCAAGCCGCGATGATGGATCGGGATGCCAGCGCGTGGGGCGACTTCGGCCCAAAGATCACGGGACCGACGCGCGCGTTCCCAGGTTTTATGCGCCGCCTGGCCAGTGACGGTGACAAAGCCGAAATTACGAATGCTGGCGCCATTGGCCTGCGCGTCACGATCAAGTACCGCCACCTTGAAGCCGCGCCGCGCAGCATGCAGCGCATGGGCCAGGCCAAGAATGCCCGCGCCGATGACCAAGAGATCAAAGGCCTTATTCATGTGATTGCTCCAAAGCTGAAGAATGCTCTGCCGATCCTATCTTGACTTCGACAGGGGCTGGCGGAAACACGCCATAAAGGTGTTGAGGCTCCTTGATGCGGATCAGAGGCTGGCGCCCGATGGCGGCTTTTGCTGACGTTCTTCCCATTGCAGGAGGAGCATTTGCAGGAAATCCGATTTTTTGTGCCCGGCTTCCTTTGCCGCCTGCTTGAATTTCTTCCGGAATGCTTGTGTGACAGAAAAGCTGAACTCTTCCTTTCGGGCCTTTTTAGGTTTCAGCGCTTTAATCGCGGGTACGGAGTGCTGCCTGGTGGCACGCGCCTCCGCCAGAGGCGTTGCGGCGGCCTTGCCTGCTGTTTTAGAAGCTACCCTAGCTGGCGGCTTGGGTTTTCGGACTGCCTTGGCGGATTTCCTGGGCGAAGCTGGTTTCTTCAAGAAAGGTCTCCTCACGTTCGGGGGAGACGAATGCGAAGAGAAAAGATGATCAATCGCATTTCGTTGAATTTTTTATGAATTTTTTGTGACATATACACCCGCATGACGATGGCATGTTCTGCCACCTTCCACGCGGATGCAACCAGCTTCGAAATTATCTTGTGCGGAGCAATTCCGGGACGCGCAGCAGGATGAATTCATTCGCATCAGCCTGAAAGAATTGGCGTCCGGCACTGAAGGGCAGATTGTTGTCGTTGCCGACAATAATGTGATCCCCATCCACCGCCGCCACATTTTCGATGGTGAAGAAGGGGAAGGTAAATCGGTCACGCGGTGCGTCGGCCGGCCGGTCACCGCGAAGCCGGGCGCGACCATCGGGATCCCGGATCGCCATCAGGTCAATATGACCGATCTTGCGAACAAAGCCATCCGCATCGGTCTGCGCCATATCCACAAGGTAAACCCGCTTGAAGCGCGCCGGTAGGGGGAAGCAGGGTTGTTGGGCCGAGGGGCGAACACCCTGGGCGCAAGCAAGGCCCGGGTCACCTTCGCCATTGTCGCGTTCAATCACCAAGGCGCGGGTGGCATCAATGAAATTGAAATCGCCAATAGCTGTGGCGCCTGCTTCAAGCCGGTAGCGCAAGCTGCGCCCGGTCCAGTTCATGCGCGGCACGCTAAATTCCAGAATGCGCAGAAATTGGCCTTCGGACTGATCCGAATTCGCTGCGAAAAGGGGCTGTTCGAGCAATGCCCACAGCGTCTGACCATCAGGCGTCAGCGCCATGCCTTCATAACCGCCCGAGCGCCGCACGCGATAGGGAACGCCAGCCGTGGGGCTTGCCGGAACTTGCAGTGCCGGGTGGTCAGGTGACATCAAAACTTGCCCATCAAGGCGCGTTTCAATGACGCGCTGGATAACGCCATCGCCGGAGATGTGAATCAGAAAGGGGCCGAATTCGTCGCCGATCATGAAGCTTCCATCCGGCAGCGGCTGAATGCTCTCAAGATCGAAATCCGCTCCGGTCAGATAGCGTTGTTCCGTGCCTTCATAGGCGATGCGGAACGGGATGCGGCGCAGCGGATCGCGCAAAAAAGTGGTTTGCAGCAGTGCCACCTGGCCCGAAGTCCAGTCCGGCCGCATCTTATGGAACATCAGCAACGCATCGGGGCTATTGCGGCGATTACCGAAGCCGTTATCGGTCAAAACCCAGTAATGGCCGGGTTCATTGGCAACCGGCTTGATGCCGGAGAACCCTTGGACCGGCTGACCAATGAACGGAAAGGCGATGCCTGTCTGGCGATTGCCGTGCATGGCTCCGGTATCACCCATGATGCTGCCGGGGGCGTCAAGGCGCAGATTGCCGGGGCCGGCAAACTTGCCAGAAACCAACGCATCACGCGGTGCATCGGAAGGCGGCAGGGCCATGCTGAAGGCGGGCAGGGTGGCGTGACCAGCCAAGGTGGCTTCGAAGCGCTGATCCGCAAAAGCGGGTCCGGAGAGGCAAAAGACGGTAGAGAGGAATAGATGGCGCAGCTTCAGCATGTTTAAAGCCCTTTGAGAAATCCTCGGGCTGGCTATCACTGCCACATGACAGGGCAGCGACTGAATAATTTCAGCCTGATTAAAGAAAGGGAATCTGTCGCGACCGCAGGTACGGCTGACATGATCGGCGGCGCGCTTGCTACCACGTCGCCCCGTAAGCAGATTTCCGATCAGGCCCCGGATGGCTCAAAGGGGTTACGGATAGGAAAACCGAGGCCGCTGACGCCAGCAGCGTTCCGCGTCACCAGCACCAAGCCATGCACTTTCACGGTCGCCGCCAGAAGTGCTTCCACCAAGGGCACCGAGCGGATGGCCGAAATCCGGCCCCAGCTTTCCGCTACGGCAGCGTCGATACCCAGTATGCGCAGCCCGGCCGCCTCCACGATCGCTTGCAGCCACACGTCAAGCGCGCGCCTTTTCAGGATCTCGGCCCCGAACACCTTCGACACCCCTCCGGATCGCGCCAATGGTCAGTGTGCTGAGGAAGAAGCCTCGATCCTCGACGCCCGACCACCACGCGGCAAAGGCGGGATGGCAGCCCGGCCCTTTTCGGATCTCAGAGATGATATTTGTATCAACAAGCCAGGTCACAGCTCCACAGCGCGCCCCATGGCTCGCGGACGATTAAGATTAGTCCCATCAAGCGGCGCGGACTAAATGAGGCCCTTGAGGCGGCGCGCTGGCGCGGGAATAAAGCGGCGCAGAAGCAAAGCTCGCGCTTCGGGGGCCTGTCTGGGGTCCGCGAGGGCAGCCGCAACCGCCCGCAGCAGCGGAGTGTCTTCCCCACGGACCTGCACCTCAAGACGCTGCAGACCTTGCCTTCGCAGCCGCTCCCTGTGCTTGGCCAAAGCCGTACTGGGGGGGGTGGACGAGATTTCGATGGAGGAGAGGGTAACTGTTTTGGAACCCCGGAGAACTACCCGGAAATTTGAAAGAATGCGATGAACGACTAGGTCTGCTCTGCGGCCCCATCCCCGAGAGTTTCGCCTTTTCGGCCCCGACCGCTGCTCCAGTCGTCACCTAAAGCCCCCTGAAAACAAAGCTTTTTCGTCTGGCCTTGGGGATGCTCAAGCGAAACCTCCCGCGAATTCCCTCTAAAGCTGGAGGGTAGGCTGGTTTTTCCAACAAGGTTTAACGTGTTGATCTGAAATGGTTTTGGCTATGTTGCGGTGCAGCTTGGTTGCGGAAATGGACTGGTGGGGGGTGAGAGGGAACAATGCGGAAAACGGCGTAGCCTTATGGTCCCATCATCGCCAGGTGTTCTTCGATGATCGGCAGTTCGGCTGGCGGCACAACTTCCCGCCAGTTCTCAACGCTAGGGAGCTTGCCGGGGTTGCGGCGGATGAGTTCCGTTTTCAGGTAGGGGTAACCCATCCCCTTCACCAATTCCCGCCATAAATGATGGCATGGGTT
>CAMCEP010000032.1 GCA_945873675.1 Asaia bogorensis | reverse complement strand
GACGGCACCAATACCGCCTCCGCCTCATCACGCTGGCTCCGCTCCATCGGGCGCACCGCACCCGGGCGCGGTGGCGGCAAGCCACCCGCCAAATCCGGCGGCATGGATAGCGGCGCCCTGGTGGTCACGCGGAATTCATCCGGCGCATCGCGAATAAAGCCAAGCGTGCGCGCGGTATTCTCCCCACAGCCGACCAGCAGCAGCAGCGAAAAAGCAGGCAAAAAGGTCTTGAGACGCCGATTCATGCGCTATCTTTAGGCGCTTGGCGTGGCGGCAACAAGGCATCCAGCAACAACACCCCAACCCCACAGACAATCGCGGCATCCGCCACGTTAAAAACATACCAATGCCAGCCCCAAGCATGGGCATCCACGAAATCCACCACCGCCCCAAAACGCAACCGATCCAAGACATTGCCAAAGGCGCCACCGATCACCGCCCCCAAGGCAAGCGCCACCATCCGCCCCTCGGCCCGCGCCAGCCAACGGACCAAAAACACCGCAATCGCACCGGCAAGCCCGGCCAATACCACGTGATTCCACGGGCCATCACCGGAAAACAGGCCAAAAGTGACACCGCGATTCCAGACCATGGTCAGATCAAGGCCGAAAGGGCCCGCTGAAAGCAGGGGGATGTTCTGGACCTTGGGCAACAACAACTCATCCAACACGAACCACTTTGAAAGCTGATCAAAAACGAAAATAAAACCAGCAAATATTAAACCCAGGCGGAATAGGCCGGGGGCGCTGCCCCCGGGCCCCCGCCGGGGAGACAGTGTCTCCCCGGACCCCGCCGACATTAAAGGGACTCGACCACCGCGTCGCAGCGGCGGCAAAGCGTGGGGTGGGAACTGCATTCGCCGACTTCGGGCAGGACACGCCAGCACCGGTCGCACTTCACACCAGGCGAAGGGCGAAACACCGCGGCGGCATTGGCGACACCATCGGCCATAAAAGCACCCTCAGGCGCCGGCGCATCCGAAAGCGCGAAGCCCGAGGTGATGCAAAGCTCCGCCCACAAGTCAGGCGTCAACAACGCCGCATCCTCAGGCGCCACGTGCAACACAGGGGCGGCTTGCAAGGATGAACCAATCTCCTGCGCAACACGCGCCCGTTCAAGCGCACCCGTCACGGCACGGCGCAAATCACGCAACCGCGCCCATTTCGCGGCCAGCGCCTGGTCCTTCCAACCTTCGGGCACAAAGGGGAAATCGAGCAAATGCACACTGCCATCTTCATCGGGGAAACGCGCCAGCCAGGCTTCTTCGGCCGTGAAAACCAGCACCGGGGCAAACCATGCACAAAGACAGCGATGCAGAATATCGAGCACCGTGCGTGCCGCACGCCGACGCAGCACATCCGGCGCATCACAGTAAAGACTGTCCTTGCGGATATCGAAGTAAAACGCCGAAAGATCAGTCGCACAGAATTGATGGATTTCCGGATACACCCCGGTCCAATCATGGGTTTCCACCGCACGCCTGATCTTCGCATCCAATTCCGTCAAGCGATGCAGCAACCAGCGCTCAAGCTCCGGCAATTCGCTATAGGGGACGATTTCATCTTCCGAGAAACCATCCAAATTGCCGAGTAGCCAGCGCATAGTATTCCGAATACGCCGATACAATTCCGCCTGCTGCTTCAGGATTTCAGGACCGATGCGCAGATCAAGCGCCGTGTCGGAATTCATCACCCAAAGGCGCAGAATATCCGCGCCATATTGCTTCATCACATCCTGCGGCGCGGTCACATTGCCCATGGATTTGGACATTTTCCGCCCCTGCTCATCCAGCACAAAGCCATGCGTCAGCACGGCCTTGAAGGGCGCGACACCATTGGTGCCAACAGATTCTAACAGCGATGAATGGAACCAGCCGCGATGCTGGTCCGATCCTTCCAGATAAAGATCAGCCGGGAAGGGCAAGCCGCGCGGCGGTAGCACAAAGGCATGGGTGGAGCCTGATTCAAACCAGACATCCACAATATCCATCACCTGCTCATAAGCCGCCGGATCACGCCCTTCACCTAGGAAGCGTGCGGCGGCACCTGGCTTATACCAGGCATCTGCCCCTTCCGCGGTGAAGGCCGCGATGATGCGTTCCATGATCGCAGGATCACGCAAGGGTTCACCCGTACGGCGATCCACGAATACCGGGATTGGCACACCCCAGGCGCGCTGGCGGCTGATGCACCAATCCGGCCGCGCCGCCACCATGGAACCGATGCGGTTGCGCCCCGCATCCGGCACGAAATGCGTCTTAGCGATGGCATCCAATGATTTGGCGCGGATCGCATTGGCATCATCCATGGCGATGAACCATTGCGGTGTGGCGCGGAAAATCACTGGCTTCTTGGACCGCCAGCTATGCGGATAGCTATGCGTGAGCTTACCCGTCGCGGCGAGCGTCCCCGCTGCCTCCATCGCCGCATAAACGGCTGTATGCGCCTTGAAGACATGCAAGCCTTCAAAGCCCGGCGCGTGATGGGTGAAGGTGCCGTCATCGTTCACTGTCTCCGGGATCGGCAGATTATGTGCGCGGCCCAAATTGAAGTCATCCTCACCATGGCCAGGCGCGATATGCACAAAACCCGTGCCGGCTTCCGTGGTAACAAAATCACCAGGCAGCAGCGGCACATCGAATTCATAGCCATGCCCGCGCAGCGGATGCGCGGCCATCGCGCCGGCAAGTTCCGCGCCCTTGATCACGCGCTTGATGCTATGTGCGCCAACGCCGGCATCCTTTTCAAACTGAGGCAGCAAGGGCAGCGCCACCAGCAACCGATCCCCAATTTTCAGGTGGGATTTTTCGGCCAGGCCTTCGACATGCAAAAGCGCGTAATCAATCTCATCACCATAAGCGACCGCGCGATTGCCCGGCATGGTCCAGGGCGTGGTGGTCCAGATGACCACATCCGCGCCCACCAGATCAGCCGCCCCCGCTTTTAGGATGCGGAATTTCGCATGCAGCGTCGGGCTGACATGATCGTGATATTCAATCTCCGCTTCCGCCAGCGCGGTTTTCTCAACCGGGCTCCACATCACCGGGCGCAACCCGCGATAGAGCGACCCATTCATCAGAAACTTGCCGATCTCCCCGGCAATGGCCGCTTCCGAGGCCAAATCCATCGTCGCATAGCGATCCGCCCAATCACCCGCCACACCTAGGCGGATGAATTCCTCCCGCTGCACTTGCAGCCAATGTTCGGCATAGGCGCGGCATTCGGCGCGGAAATCCAAAACCGGCACCGCATCCTTGTCGCGGCCCTTGTTGCGGTATTCTTCTTCAACCTTCCATTCAATCGGCAGGCCGTGGCAATCCCAGCCGGGGACGTAATTCGCGTCAAACCCCGCCATTTGCGCAGCGCGATTGATCACATCCTTCAGAATTTTATTCAGCGCATGGCCGATATGCAGATTGCCATTGGCATAGGGCGGGCCGTCATGGAGTACGAATGCCTCCCGCCCCTTGGATTGCGCGCGGAGCCTCTCCCACAGTTTCAGGCGGTCCCAGCGCGCCAGCGTATCGGGTTCGCGCTTCGGCAAATCGCCGCGCATGGGAAAGCCGGTCTGCGGCAGGAAGACGGTGCCGCGATAATCGCGGCCCTCTTTGGGGCTATCATTCATGGTTTTGAGCCTTGCGGGCTGAAAGGGGCCACCGTGTAGCGGCGGCGAAGGTGAAAGATACGGGGCTGGGGCTTCCCGGCCTTCAGCGGAAGGCCGGGCGGGTAATTCGCGCCGGTATCATCAAAATTTTCATGGGGAGCATATGGGCGCGCGGTATGCGGGCGGTCAAGCCAGCGCCGCACGGGCATTCGCCACATCTGCTTCAATGGCGGCTTTCAGCGTTTCCAAGCCATCAAACTTCGCATCCGGGCGCAGAAACTGCACCAGCCGCACCCCGATTTCCTGGCCGTAAATATCGCCCGCGAAATCGAAGATATAGACCTCAAGCCGCGTCACCTTATCGCCACCCAGCGTTGGCCGCCGCCCGATATTGGCGACGCCCTTGGCCGTCCCGCCCCCCGGCAGCGCCACCGTCACGGCATAAACCCCCCGCGCCGGTTCCAAATGCCGATCGAGCCAGATATTCGCCGTCGGCCAGCCAAGCACCCGCCCAAGCTTATCCCCATGCACCACCGTGCCGCGGATTTCCCATGGCCGGCCGAGCTTTTCCGCCGCGCGGTCCGGGTAGCCATCCTGCAACAGCCGGCGGATGCGGGTGGACGAAATCGCCTCCCCCCCCTGTTCCAACGGCGGCACAATGGAAAGCCCCATGCCGCGGGCAGCGGCTTCGCGGGCCAGAAAGCGCACATCGCCGCCGCGCCGATTGCCGAAGGCGAAATCAGGCCCGCTCGCCAAATGCTTGGCACCCAGCCCTTTATGCAGAACCTGTTCCACAAAGGCTTCAGCCGAAAGTGCGGCGAATTCATCATCGAAACGCAGCGCATAGACGAAGCGCGCGCCTGCATCCGCAAGGCATGCCGCCTTGGCCGGAAGCAGCGTCAGCCGAAAGGCCGGATCATCCGGGCGGAAATGCTCGCGCGGATGGGGCTCAAAGGTCAGCACGGCCAGCGGCAAATCAGGCCGCGCCGCTTGTGCGGCCTTCAGTACCGCAACATGCCCCAGATGCACGCCATCAAAATTGCCAAGCGCCACGGTCGCACCGCGTGCTTCCTTGGGGATGCCCCGCCAATCGGAGAAGATTTGCGCCGCCATCACGTTTCCCCAGGGCTGAGCCAGCGCGGCACATCAGGCGGCGCAAAGCGGATCAGCGCATCAATCGCGGCGGCACCATCCGGCGCCAGCATGGCCGCAGCGCGCATTTCAGCCCGCACAAAGCCTTCCGCCACCATGTGATCCAGTGCGCCCATCAGCTTTTGCCAATAGCCGAGCGTGTCCACAAAGACGATGCCCTTCCTTTGAATGCCAAGCTGCAACCAGGTCAGCGTTTCCACCGCTTCTTCCAGGCTGCCATAGCCGCCAGGCAGCACGATGAAGCCATCGGAAAGCTCGGCCATCAGCGCCTTGCGTTCATGCATGGAAGCCACCACGCGCATATCCTTGAGCTGCTTGGCACCCGCTTCGCGCGCCACCAACCCATGGGGGATGATGCCAATCACCTCAGCCCCTGCGGCCTGGGCAGCAGCCGAAACCGCGCCCATCAGGCCAACGCCGCCCCCGCCATAAACCAGGCCAAGCCCGCGCGCGGCGAGCTCTCGGCCAAGGGCGGCGGCAGCGGCGGCATATTCAGGGCGGGCGCCGGCGGCGGAGCCCGCAAAAACACAAACGCGGCGCATGGGATTACTCCGCTGCCTTGGTAGCGACAGCCGCAGCGCGGGAGGGGACGGAGACAAAGGCCTCCCCCTCCAGCACTGGTTCACCCTTGACCAGGCAGACGGTCTTCAGCGTCGCGCGGTGTTTTTCGGGATGGAGTGCGGCGACTTCGACAATGGCGGTAACGGTTTCGCCAATTTTCACCGGGGCGCGGAATTTCAGGCTTTGGGACATATAGATCGTGCCCGGCCCGGGGAGTTGCGTGCCCAGCACCTTGGTAATCAAGCCCGCCGCCAGCATGCCATGCGCGATGCGTTCCTTGAAAATGGAGGTGGCGGCATATTCCGCATCCAGATGCATGGGGTTGGTATCGCCGGTGACGGCGGCGAACAGCACGATATCGGCTTCCGTGATGGTTTTGGAAAATTTGGCGGTCAGCCCGACCGTCAGGTCTTCGAAGAAATAGATTTCCGCCATGGTTTGAGCCCTCGGTGCTGCTGTCGGCGCCGTGGATAAAGCATTTCACGCATGCGTGAAATCGGCGGCGAGAGGGTTTGTGGGAAAAGCTTGGGTCTTGGGTATCGGGCCACTGGGTTGGGCCAGGGGGGCTGAGGCCCAACCTGCTAGACGACACGCAACCCCGCCCCCATCCCGATAGCCGGGCCGGCAACTTGGCGATAATGGTATTATCACCCATAAACGTGAAGCCGATTTGGGGCGGTATGGGTGTCCTTTGGCAAGGTTGGAGAGGCTTCAGATTTTAATGGGCGCGCCGCGGTTTCACATTCTCTATCGCATCACCCCGGATGATTCCCGGCCGATTGAAGCCCATGCCAAGGATATCTGCCTTGAAGAAACGGTCGAAATCCCGGGCGATTGCGTGCCGCCGGCGATCTGGGACGCGGGCATTGTGGGGCAGGTGGAAGCCATTACCCCCTGCGCGGCGCCATCCCGCGCTTTCGATGTGAAGATCAGCTACCGCGCCGATATCGCCAATGATTCGATCCCAAATCTGCTGAATATCATTTTCGGCAATATCTCCATCCGTCGTGGCATCAAGATCATTGATATCCGTCTGACCCCGGATCAGCTGCGCGCCTTTGGCGGGCCGCGCTTTGGGATTGGCGGGCTTCGCGCAGCCCTTGGCGTGCATGGCCGCCCGCTTGCCGCTACCGCCATCAAACCCTTGGGTCTATCGGTGCAGGAATTGGCCCGGCTTGCTGCCGGCTATGCTTTGGGTGGCCTTGATGTGATCAAGGATGATCACGGGCTCATGGATCAGCCCTTCCACCCCTTCACGGAAAGAGTGGCGCGGCTGCAGGAGGCGATCGGGAACGCCAATGCCAAGACTGGGCGCCGAACACTCTATTTTCCGATGATTGCCGGGCGGTTTGACCAAATCGAAGCGCAAATGGAATTCGCCGCCGCTCAGGGGTGCGCGGGCGCGCTGATTGCCCCCATGTTGATCGGGCCCGACACGGGTTTTCACCTGGCGCGCAAATATGGCCTTGCAGTGATGACGCATCCAAGCTTCACCGGCACGCATTTCCATGATCCCGAACATGGCATGACGCCGGCCATGCTGCTCGGGCGCCTGTTTCGTATTTTTGGCGCGGATATTTCGGTCTTTCCCAATGCTGGCGGGCGCTTTACCTTCACCGAAAAGGAATGCCTGGATTTGGCCATTGCCATGCAGGAGCCCTTGGGCGATGTGAAGCCCGGTTTCCCTTCCCCGGCGGGTGGCATGACGATTGAGAAAATTGACAGCATGGTTGCGGCCTTTGGCCATGACGCCGTCTTCCTGATTGGCGGTGCACTGATGCGCCATGCGCCCGATCCGGAAGTTGGCGCGCGCGCCTTCATCACCGCGATTGAACAGGCTGTGTCAGGCGGAAAGGCCGCAGAATGACGGTGCGTCGGTTTAATGCGTATGCGTGGGAAAATGTCCCGTTGCTGGCCTATAAGGAAGGCGGCCCTTACAAGGATGTGACGCGCCAAATATTGTTTGAAGGCGCGGATACTCTCCCGGTCCAGTGGCGGTATTTTGAAGTTCAACCGGGTGGTCATTCCACTTTGGAACGCCACCAGCATATCCATTGGGTGCTTATTCTCCGTGGGCGCGGCGCTTGCCTGGTTGCTGATGAGATCACCGATATTGCGGAGCATGACCTGGTGGAAATCCAGCCCATGCAATGGCATCAATTCCGCGCGGCCGAAGACGCACCGCTTGGCTTTCTCTGCTTGGTCGCGGCCGAGCGTGACAGGCCGCAATTGCCAAGTCTGGATGATCTTGCGGTGCTCAGGCAAAACGTGAAGGTGGCTGACTTCATCCGAACCTAGGCCTTGATCCGAAAAAGCCTACCCAGGTCTAACGCCGCCTGAGCACCGCTTCCCGTGCCAGCGCCATGACGGCCGCGCGGGCAATCGCATCATCTGGCATGCCGGTGGTTTTTGTTTGGCGTTCGGCTTCCAAAAGCGCCTCACCGGCTGCTGCCAAAGCGGCGGGTGGCCAAAGCCGGACCGCCCTTTCAAATGCGGGGCGGCTCTTGAAAAACACTGGTGGGCGAAGGGCGGATAGCGCATCGCCAGGGCTTGCCCCCTTCGCCATTGCTAGTGCTGCCAGATGCAGCCGCTGCACATGCCGCAAAGCTGCGCGCACCACCTGCACTGCCGCCGCCCCTTCAGCGAAGGCTTGATCCAGTGCCCGATCCGCCAGCGCCGCATCGCCGGCCGTTGCCGCAAGTAGCGCCTGGTCAAGATCAAGCGTTGAACCTTCTGCGATGCATGCAATCGCGTCTTCTTCCGTGACGCGTTTGGTGGGACCGACATAAAGCGCCAGCTTTTCCACTTCCTGGCGGATTTGCAGACGGTTTTCGCCAAGCCGCGCCGCCATGAAGGCAAGCGCGCCGCTATCGACTGCGACACCACGTTCCTTCAGCATGCGCCCAAGGCTTGCTTCCAGGTCGGCGCCCGTTTCGGGGTAGCAGGCAATTACCGCCGCCGCGTCATTGGCGCGTTCCAGCGCGGGGCGCAGGCCCTTATTGCCAGCAAGCGCGCCTGCCTCCAGCACCACCAGCCCTGGCCCTGGCCCCGCCAGTGCCGCCTTGGCGGCATTGGCTAGCCCATCGGTTGCATCGCGCACGCGCACCAGGCGCCGCCCACCGGTCAAGGCCGATTGCGCGGCCTCACCGGCCAGCAGACCAACATCGCGGGATGCCGCATCGCGCGGCACATCCACCAAGCCGAAGGGATCATCCCCAACAACGGAGCGGATTAATTGATCCGCCCTTTCGCGCACCAGCCCCAGATCATCGCCATAAATCAGCACAACGCGCATTGATGCCGGTGGATCAGCCAATAAATTCGCAATGCGCCGCGCGTCAATCTTGGCCATGGTCAGGCCGGCGCCGTGCCTTGCGCTGGCCGGCGGAAATGCATGGCGAGCCTTTCCAGAATCTGCTGCGCCAATTGCTCGATCAATTGGCGTTCCATCGTATCGCGCGCAACATCGGCAGCGAAGAATTGATTTTCCGGAATGTCATAGGCGTCAGAGGCGCGTTCGGTGCCGCGCGTGATTTCGCGCGGCGGGGCGGCAACATCAAACAGGAACCATTGCGCGGTGGCGCTGAACCGCACGCGGCTTGGGAAACCATCGCGCCGAAAGCCTTGCAGTTCCACGCCGTAACCAAGGCCGATACGCAGATCATATTTCGCCGTGACAACGCCGCGCCCGGCTGGGGCAAGCCCTTCTTCCAGGCGCCGACGCATCAATTGCCCCTGGCGTTCAGTGATGAGCCCAACCTTCACGGCTGCGAGCGCGTCTGACACCTGCGCATCTTCGCGCAGGCCGCTCCGGCCATGCATGGGCCGAAAGCCACAGCCCGCTGCCAATAGCGGCAGGCCAAGCGCGATAAGGGCGCGTCTAGATGACAAAATTGACCACCCGGCCAGGGACATGAATGCGCTTCTTGATCGTTTTGTCCCCAAGCGCGCGCCGCACATTTTCTTCAGCCTCGGCGGCGGCGAAGATTGCCTCCTCACTCGCCCCCACCGGCACTTCGATGGTCGAACGAAGCTTGCCCAAAACCTGCACGGCAAGGGTCACGCTTTCCGCAACCAACAGCGCGGCATCGGCTTCCGGCCAGGGAAGCTCTGCCACCAGCGCCCCATCATCGGGCCGCAGCAGGGACCAAACTTCTTCTGCCAGATGCGGCATCATTGGCGCTGAAAGCCGCGCCAGCATTTCAAACGCTTCCCGCTTTGCGCCACCCGGCGCATCCTTCGCCGCTTCAATGGCGTTGGCGAATTCATAAAGTCGTGCGACTGCGACATTGAAGGCGAAGGTCTCCAAAGCTTCTGTCACGGTTGCAATGGCGCGATGCGTTGCGCGCCGCAAAGCCTTGCCGGTTTCCTCCGGCGCAGTGCCGGCAGCCGGCAGGGCAGGGAGTGCGGCTTCCACAATGCGGAACACGCGTTGCGTGAAGCGATAAGCACCCGCCACGCCCGATTCCGTCCATTCCATATCGCGTTCGGGTGGATTGTCGGAAAGGATGAACCAGCGCGCCGTATCGGCACCGTATTTCGCAATGATCGCGCCGGGGTCCACCGTATTGCGCTTGGATTTGGACATGGCCTCAACCCGGCCAATCGTCACCGTCTCCGTGCTGCCCTTCACAGTCGCGCTGCGCGTGCCATCGGCGCCAATCGCGAAGTCCACTTCTTCCGGATAAAGCCAGCGGCCATCGGCACCCTTATAGCTTTCATGCTGGACCATGCCCTGCGTGAACAGGCCTGCGAAGGGTTCATCCACGGAAAGATGCCCCGCTTCCTTCATGGCGCGGGAGAAGAAGCGTGAATAGAGCAAATGCAAAATCGCGTGCTCGATCCCGCCGATATATTGATCCACCGGCAGCCAGCCATCCACCGCGCCGCGTGTGACGGGTTCCGCCGCGCGCGGCGAACAGAAGCGCGCATAATACCAAGATGAATCAACGAAGGTGTCGCAGGTATCGGTTTCCCGCCGCGCCGGCTTGGCGCATTTCGGGCAAGCCACATGCTTCCAGCTTGGGTGATTGTCCAAAGGATTGCCGGGCTTCGCGAAATCCACATCATCTGGCAGACGCACCGGCAATTGATCATCCGGCACCGGCACCACGCCGCAATCATCGCAATGGATGAAGGGAATGGGGCAGCCCCAATAGCGCTGACGTGAAACGCCCCAATCACGCAGCCGCCAATTCACAATGCCCTGACCGGCACCGAGCTTTTCCAGCTCATCAATCACGCGCCGCTTGGCTGGCGCAACACCAAGCCCATCAAGGAAACCTGAATTATACGCGACACCATCTTCGGTATGCGCGACATCGCCGACGCTGAAAGTGGCGGCATCCGCGCCCTGTGGCAGCACCACCGGCGTCACGGAAAGCCCATATTTGCGCGCGAAATCCAGATCGCGCTGATCATGCGCGGGGCAGCCGAAAATTGCCCCCGTGCCATATTCCATCAGCACGAAATTCGCGATCCAAACCGGGTATTCACGCCCGGTGAAGGGGTGCTTCACCCGGAAACCCGTATCAAAGCCGCGCTTTTCTGCCTGTTCGATCGCGGCTTCTGATGTGCCCATGCGGCGACATTCGGCAATGAATTCCGCCGCCTTGGCATCGCGCATGCCAGCGGCAGCGGCCAAGGGGTGTTCGGCGGCAACGGCGAGGAACGACATGCCGAAAAGTGTGTCGGGTCGCGTGGTGAAAACCTCAATCTCGGAAAGTTCAGCCGCTGGTTCTGTCAGCGCAAACTTCACCCGCGCCCCTTCACTCCGCCCGATCCAGTTGGATTGCATCAGCTTCACGCGTTCCGGCCAGCGATCCAGCCCGCCAAGCGCTTCCAGCAAATCCGGCGCAAATTTCGTGATGCTCAAGAACCATTGGCTGAGCTGCTTTTTCTCGACAAGCGCGCCAGAACGCCACCCGCGCCCATCAATCACCTGTTCATTGGCGAGCACCGTGCCATCCACCGGGTCCCAATTCACCCAGGATTCCTTGCGCTCCACCAGCCCAGCGCGCCAGAAATCGATCAACAATTGCTGCTGCCGCCCGTAATATTCCACATCGCAGGTCGCGAATTCCCGTGCCCAATCGAGCGACAGCCCCATGCGCTGCAATTCCGCGCGCATATTGGCGATATTGTCATAGGTCCATTTGGCAGGGTGGATGCCACGCTCGCGCGCTGCGTTTTCCGCGGGCAGGCCAAAGGCATCCCAACCCATGGGGTGCATCACCATGTGCCCGCGCGCGCGTTTATAGCGCGCCACCACATCGCCCAGCGTATAATTGCGCACATGGCCCATATGGATCTTGCCGCTGGGGTAGGGGAACATTTCCAACACATAGTATTTCTGCGCGTCCGCAGGCGGCACATCGGGCACCACAAAGCAGGCGCGGTCTTGCCACGCCTGCTGCCAGCGCGGCTCGGCACGGTGAAAATCGTAACGCGGCGCGGCTTTTTCGGCCGCTGCTTGGGTATCGGTCATGTGAAGCGAAGGCCAATGCGAAAGGGGGACTACGGCCTGATTAGAACATAAACCGCCCTGGGGAAATCGGCCCTGATCTTCCCGCTGGGGGCCGGCCATGGCATGAAGCGCCCATGCCCTATCTTGTCATGTTCCTGGTCCTCAGCTTCCTGACGCTGCTTGCCACCTGTGTCATGCTATGAAGCGGCGTTTTCTTGCGGGTTTGGCGTTATTGGCGCTGGCGGCCTGTGGCGATCTGCCGCAGCCCTTCCGCGGCAATCCGGGTGGAATGGCCGGTCGGTTGGTGGTGCCGCCCCCCTATCGCTTGGCTGTCCCGCCGTCCGAAGCGGCGATGCTCACCGCCACCGAATCGGAAGCCTTCGCCAAGGCCATCGCTGAGGCACTGCTCAAGCGCGAAGTGCCGGCGGTCGCCGAAGCGCCCCTGCCGCTCGATTGGCGCCTGACCATGGATATGCGCCTTGAAGGCAATCGTGTGGTGCCGCGCTACGCTCTATTCGACCCCGATGGCGCCCCGCAAGGGGTGGCCGAGGGCAGCGCCATCCCGGCGCGTGATTGGTCGCGCCCCAGCGCTGCCCTGTTTGCGGATGTGGCCAATGATGCCTCTCGGCGCGCAGCCGATTTGCTGC
This sequence comes from Asaia bogorensis, assembly GCA_945873675.1. GTDB lineage: Bacteria > Pseudomonadota > Alphaproteobacteria > Acetobacterales > Acetobacteraceae > Neoroseomonas > Neoroseomonas bogorensis_C. Next base: position 3,727 of record CAMCEP010000032.1, on the reverse strand, counting down.
TGAGGGCGGAAGCGGCGCGGAAATCCACCAACCCAGCCGCGCTTGCGGCTTCCGGCCCACCGCGCCTTTATCTACTGCCGGTGCGGGGTGCGCCTGGCGATGGCAATGATAGCCTGACGGCGCGCATGCAAGAATCCTTGGGTGATTACGGGATCTTGGCGCAGGATGTGGCGGATGGCGCGGGTTTTGCCGCCGATGGGCGTGTCAATGTCGTGCCGGTGGGGCGGGGTATGCAAAGGGTGGAAATCCTTTGGATCATCTCCCGCCGCGATGGGCAGGAATTGGGCCGCGTGCTGCAAATGAATGAAATCCCGTCAGGGCTTTTGGACCGGCATTGGGGCGATATCGCCTTTGCCGTGGCGGCCGAGGCCGCGGGCGGCGTGCAGCGCGTGATCGAAAACGCCGGTGGCATGCCGAAACGCGAGGGGGCAACGGGCCAGGCGGCGCAGCCCAATGCGGCACCTGGTGGGCTCGCCCTGCCGCCCCGCGCGGCGGCGCTTCCCCGCCCCGGCGCAGGGCCGTGACACGCAAGCGCATTCTTCTGTTGGGTGCAGGGGGGCATGGCAAGGCCATGGCTGATCTGCTGCTGGCGGCTGGCGGATACGATATTGCCGGCTTTCTGGATGCCGCATCCAAGGCAAGCCAGGTGCTTGGCCTGCCAGTACTTGGCGATGAAAGCCTGCTTGTCGCGCTAGCCGGCCAGGGGGTGACGCTTGCCCATGCCGCGGTCGGCAATAATGCCCAGCGCCTTGCCGCGGCGGGTCGCCTACGCGCCGCCGGCTTTGTCCTGCCAAGCCTTATCCACCCCACAGCCCTGATCGGCCATGGCGCAAGGGTCGGGGAGGGTGCCGCCATCCTTGCCCGCGCCGTGATCGGGCCGGAGGCGGAGATCGGCCCGCTCGCCCTCATCAATACCGGCGCGATTGTTGAGCATGATTGCGTGCTGGAAGAAGCCGCGCATATCGGCCCCGGCGCGGTGCTGGCCGGTGGTGTCAGGGTTGGGGCGGGCGCGCTGATTGGCGCAGGCGCGGTGGTGCGACCCGGCATCACCATTGGCGCGGGCGCGGTGATTGGCGCCGGCGCGGCGGTGGTCGAAGATGTGCCGCCGGGGACTAGGGTGATGGGCGTGCCGGCACGCCCCGTTCAGGGCCCGGCGATATAGCGCGCGAAATCCGGCCCTGGGATGCCGCGGCGTAGCGGCACGCAGCAGGGCGGCGGATCGGCGCGGAAATGCCAGCCCTGATCCTGGACCTCCCCCAGAAAGCGATCGAGCCGGCGCATGGCGCCATTGGGCAGGTCATGCAGCACGAGCATGACCGGATCGCGGGCCGCCTTCAGCATCGCATGGGCCGTGGCGGGCCAACCATCTGCGTCGCGGAAATCGCCGGGCACGGCATTCCACAGCACCATGGTCGTTTGTTCTGCCATCAAGTGCCGCGCGGTCGTGCCGTTCAATAGATGCGCGCCCAAGGCACCACCGCCGCCATTCGGGCGGAAATAGCGCTCGGGCGCAGCAAGATCACCAATCAGCGCATCGGTTTCCGAGATTTCATCTATTGCTTCGGCCGCGCTGCGCCGCCCAAGTGGCGCGCCATGCGTCAGCGTATGATTGCCAATCTGGTGGCCTTCATCCCGGGCGCGCGCGGCTAGGGCGCGCGCTTTGGGTTCACGCAATTTCTCGCCAATCACAAAAAACATGGCTGTGATGCGGCGGCGCGCGAGCACCGCCAGCACGCCGGGCGTTACCTCAGGCTCCGGCCCATTGTCGAAGCTGAGGCAAATTTCCATGAGGACTTAGTCGCTGATGGTATTGGTCAGCGTGCCAATGCCCTCAATCGTCAATTCCATCACATCGCCCGCCTTCATGGTTTGCGGCGGCTGCATGGCATAGCCCACACCTTCAGGCGTGCCGGTCATGATCACATCGCCCGGCAGCAGGGTGAAGCCGGATGAAAGCTGATGGATAATTTCCGTCACATCGAAAATCATTTTGCTGGTGCGGCTGGATTGGCGCTGTTCGCCATTCAGCTTCAGGCTAATCGCTAGATCAGCGGCGTTCAGGTCGGCGGCAGGCACAATCACCGGCCCCAGCGGGCAGGAACGATCCAGCGACTTGCCCTTGAACCATTGGCCATGGCGGCGCTGCAAATCGCGCCCGGTCACGTCATTGCCAATGGTCCAGCCATAGACATGCTCCAGCGCTTTTTCCTTAGGGATGTCACGCCCGGCTGTGCCGATAATCGCCACCAGCTCAACTTCGTAATCGAGCCATTTGGTGACACCCTCATGCGTTGGCACATTGGCACCGGGGGCAATCACGCAATCGGCGGCCTTGGTGAAGAATTGCGGGTATTTCGGCACTTCGCTTTGCGTAATGCCGCGCGTGCGATCGCCTTCCGCGACGTGATCCATGTAATTGCGCCCGACGCAGAACACGTTGCGGCGCGGCTTCGGGATGGGCGCTTGCAGCGCCACACTCGCCAGCGCCAGCAGCGCATTGGCGGGCGGATTGGCGGCAAGGGCGCGAATCGCGGCCAGCATGGCGGCGCCGCCATCAATCACGGCCAGCATGTCGCGCGCCGGCGGCATCGCAACGGCCAAGTCAAGCACGCGCCCGCCCGAAAGCAGCACACCCGCGCGGCTTCCGGCCGCATCGGCAAAGGTGATCAGGTTCAAGGCAGCCATCTGGTTTCCCCATATTGAGCAAGGCGGGCAGGCAAGCGCGGCCAGGGCTTTAGCGCAAGCCCCGTGCCTGGGTCAGGGGGCATGAAAGCGCGCAAGGCGCACTGCGGTATGCCCGCGCGGCGCGATCGGCGTTGGCACAACCAACAGGCAATTATCATACGGCGTGCGAATTTCCCGCGCGCCGTCATGGGCAATCACCGTGCCCGCTTCGGGGATAACCTCGCCGCCGCGAAATTCCCGCACGAACATGAAATTATGTGATGTCGCGGTCACGGTTTCCGTGACGCGCGCAAGCAGCGGAGGCTCCGGCCAGGGCGCCGGGGTAGAGCCAAGAATGCCACAAAACCCAAGCGCGCGGTGCGCGCTTTGCGCCGTGGCGGCAACCGTTGCTGCTTCCCAATGCTGGCCGGCTTCCACCAGCACCGCGGCAGCGCTGCTCCCTGGTTTGGTGAAGCGCGCATGATCCACCAGGCGCCGCCCGGCCATATGTCCAGGATCAGCGACTGTCAGGCGCGGTGTGCCGAGCGATTGCCCAAGCCGGATCGCCTGCGGCGTATCAGCCACCAAACTCAGCGGATCGGATGGCCAGAGCATGGAATGCAGATCCACCAACACATCCACGCTTTCAATCACCGGCAGCAAGGTGCGGACCCGGCGCATTTCGCGCGAATCGCGTGGGCTTTGCAGCCTATCCTCGCCCCAAAGCCGGTTCAGATCTTCTTCCAGATAGCGCGTGGCGGTCGGGTTTTCTGGATCAAAGGCCTGGAAGGCATCGGTATTGGCAAAGATCAGGCTAAGTCGCCCGCGTTCCGGCTGGATGCCGGCGGCAAGCAGCTCGGCCAGTACAATGGCGCCCGCGATTTCATTGCCATGGGTCAGCGCAACCAGCGCCAGATGCGGGCCAGGTGCTGCGGCGGTAAAGGACCAAACGCCGGGAATGCCGCAATTGCCGCCAAGCCAAGGACGCAGATCGGGTGTATCCAGCCCCACCGCGAAATGCGGCACGGCTTTCCCTCCAGCCTCAACGGAGGTGGATTGCGTC
>CAMCEP010000031.1 GCA_945873675.1 Asaia bogorensis | reverse complement strand
CCCGCCGCCGCCTCCACAAGGCGCGGAACGCCCTGCCGATTTCCCGGCACATCGCGCGCGGAGTGAAGGTGCAGCCAATATCATCGTCATCCATGATGCGGATGTGCTGGAAGATCGCTTCTGGGTGCGCGTGCAGGATTTCTTTGGCCAGCAGGTGGCGACACCTTTCAGCGATAATGGCGCGCTGATCGCTAATCTGGTGGATACCATGGCCGGCGGTGATGCGCTGATTTCGCTGCGTTCAAGGGGCGAGTCTCTGCGCCCGTTTGAGGTGGTGGATGATATTCGCCGCGATGCGGAAGCGCGTTTCCGCCAGACGGAACGCGAACTCACTCAGCGCCTGGAAGCCACCGAAAAGCGCTTGCGCGAATTGCGCCAAGGCCCGCAGGGCGGTGAACGCGGCCAGACCAATGCCGTGATCAGCGCCGAACAGCGCGCGGAAATTGATAGCGCGCGGGAGGAAATCCTGCGTACCCGCCAGCAATTGCGCGCCGTGCAGCTTGATTTGCGCCGCGATATTGAAGGCTTGGAAACGCGGCTCCGTATCCTCAATATCGCTGCCGTGCCGGTGCTGCTGACAATCCTGGCGCTGGTCATGGGTGTTCTGCGTTCGCGCCGCCGCGCCGCGGCGCGGCACTGAAACAGGGGGCAGGAAGATGCAAAAACGTTCCCTGGTTCTGCTCGGTAGCGCCGCGGTCATTGCCATGGCCGGTGCTTTGCTGATCAAGCCACCGGCACCGCCAGAGCCGTCAGTGGGCACGGGCGGGCTCGCCTTTCCGGACCTGGCGCAACGGCTGCCCAATGCTGCACGGATTGAGGTGCGCCGGCATGATGGCGCGCTGGAGATCCTCCGCCGCGGCGATGTCTGGGTGCTGCCGACCAAGGGTGATTACCCGATCCGCCAGGAAAAACTCCGCGAATTGCTGACGGGGCTCACGGAACTTCGCCTGATGGAACCGCGCACGGGCAATCCTGAGATGTTTGATCGGCTCGGCTTGGAAGACCCGATGCGCGCTGGTGCCACTTCTACCCTGCTGCGGGTTCTGGATGCGCAAGGCACGGCGCTGGTGGAATTGGTAATCGGGCGGCGGCGCGTGCGCACCCAGGGCAATGTGCCGGAAAGTGCCTATGTGCGCAGGCCCAATGAAAACCAGGCATGGCTCGCGGAAGGGCGCATTCCGGTGGATGCCGATCCGCAGCTTTGGCTTGACCGAGACATCGCCAATCTGCCGCGCGAACGCGTGCAGCGCGTGGTGATTGCGCGGACAGGCGAAGAAGCGCTGGTAATTACCCATTCCGGCCAGCCCGATGGCAAGCTTGCTATAACCACGCCCGCTGATGCGCCCCCCGCTGACGATGTCAGCCTGGATGAGGTTTCGCGCAGCTTCGAATTCCTGACCTTCTTGGATGTGCGGCGCGAAGCCGATGCGCCGGGCGAAGCGCTGGGTGAGACGCGCTTTGAATTGACCGATCGGCTGGCCATCATTGCTCGCCCGCGCAAGCAGGCCGAGGAAATCTGGGTAACGTTGGCTGCTGAAGGCGATGATGAAGCGGTGCGCTTGAATGCGCGGTGGCGTGGCTGGGTCTATCAAATCGGGCAATGGAAAGAAAAAGCCATGATCCCCCAACTTCTGGATTTGCGCCGCCAGGAAGAAGCGCCCGCCCCCGCGACTGAACCGCCGATTGCACCACGGTGACCAACGCGCCGCGCGAATATCCTGACCGCCCCTGGGTTGGCATTGGCTGCATCGTGTTTCGTGAAGAAGCGGTGCTGCTGGTCCGCCGCGGCAAGCCACCCCGCATCGGCCAATGGTCCTTGCCTGGTGGCGCGCAGCATGTGGGGGAAAAGGCCGAAGAAGCGGCGCGGCGCGAATTGCGCGAAGAAACCAGTATTGAAGTGGGCCAGATGGCGCTCGCCTATGTTTTCGATGCCATCAATCAGGATGATGATGGCCGCGCGCGCTACCACTACACCATCATTGATTTCGCCGCCCATTGGCTGGAAGGCGAAGCCTGCGCTGGCGATGATGTCAGTGAAGTCGCCTGGGCGCTGCCGCATGAACTTGTGGCTTATGATCTGACCGAAGCGGCGCATGAGGCGATTGCCGCAGCGCGGATTGCGCTGAGCTTAGGCTAAACTTCTTGCCCTGCCGCTGCATGCGCGTGCAGGATGGCGCTTCAACGCCCGACAGGAACAATGCCATGTTGACGCGCCGCCTGGCCCTTGCCGCCACCGCTGCCCTGGCAGCGCCTGCCATTCACGCCCAACCTGTTGCAGGCGGGCGGCCAGTGCGCGTGATTGTACCCTTCCCGCCCGGCGGTGCAGTGGATATCACCAGCCGCCTGCTTGCGGATCGCTTGGGGCCGGTGCTCGGCCAGCCCGTTGTGGTGGAAAACCGTGCTGGCGCGGGCGGGCTGATTGGCGCCGATGCCATTGCCAAGGGCGATAAGGATGGCAGCGTGATTGGCCTGCTGGGCGTCACGGTGTTTTGCGCCCTGCCACATATGCACAGCCGCATGCCCTTTGACCCCATCAAAGATCTGGCCCCGATCAGTCAATTGACTGATGGCGCGCTGCTTTGTGTGGTGAATGCCGATACAGCGCGCCGGCATGGCTGGGGCGATTTTCGCGATCTTATCCGCTGGTCACGTGCCCATCCGGATGAGGTACGCATGGGGTCATCGGGTACCGGCACCACATCGCATCTGAACATAGCGGCAGTGAATCGCTTCGCTGATGCGAAGATTCTGCATGTGCCTTATCGCGGCGGCGGGCCCGCGATCAATGATCTTTTGAGCGGTACGATTGACATGATGTTTGATGTCATGCCCGCACTGATGCCCCATGTGACGTCTGGAAAATTCAAGGCGCTTGCGGTTTCCAGTGCCGAGCCCTTGGCGATCTTGCCGGAAATTCCTGGCATGAAGTCCTTCGCCGATATTGGGCTTGGCAAGCTTGATGTCGTCACCTGGAATGCGGTGGCAACCGCGGGCGGCACGCCGGCACCTGTGATCCAACGGCTGTTTGAAGCGATCCGCACCATCAGCCAGCAGCCCGATTTCGTCGCGCGCATGCGCCCGCTTGGCTATGGCACTGTGGTCAGTCAAACGCCGGCGGCGGTTGCCAAACTCATTCAGGATGAAGCGCCGCGCTGGCGCGAATTGGTGGAAATTTCCGGCGCACGCGTGGATTGAAGCGGCCTTGGCGGCTTCACCGCCGCCGCCAGCTTTCCTGCTTGCGATAAAGCGTGGATGGGCTGATGCCCAGAAACGCTGCCGCCTTGGCAATATTGCCGCCGCAAAGCCGCACAGCGTCTTCAATCGCTTCACGTTCCGTCTCGGCCAGGGGGCGGATGCGTTTGGTTGTTTCAGCCGCGCGCAATGTTAGCGGGGGCGGCGCGGGCTTCATGCTTTCCGGTTCTGGTGGTGGCGGTGGCGCGGGGGCGGGTGCAGGCTTGGCACCCCCGTCCCGCACGGTGGCGGGCAGCATGGCGGTAGTCACCACCTCGCCATCATGCAGCACCACGGCGGTACGAACAGCGTTTTCCAATTCGCGCACATTGCCGGGCCAGATGTGGCGCATCAGCATCGCGCGCGCTTCCACATCAAAACGCTGAAAGCGCTTGCCTTCCTCGGCAGCGCTTTTCGCCAGAAATGCCTCAGCCAGTGCCAGCACATCATCGCCACGATCACGCAGCGGCGGCAGGGGCACTGGGATCACATGCAGGCGGTAATACAAATCCTCACGGAAGCGCCCGGCGCGTACTTCTTCCAACGGGTCGCGATTGGTGGCGCAGACAAAGCGCACATCGGTTTGCAGCGTCTTGCCGCTGCCCACGGGCTGAAACGTCCCGGTTTGGATGAAGCGCAGCAGTTTGCCTTGCAGCGCCAAATCCATTTCGCAAATCTCATCAAGGAACAGCGTGCCGCCATCCGCCGCCCGCGCCGCACCAATGCGGTCCGCCACTGCGCCCGTAAAGGCGCCGCGCACATGGCCGAAGATTTCGCTTTCAATCAAATCCTTCGGGATAGCCGCGCAATTGATGGCAATGAACGGCCCGGCCTTGCGTGGTGAGATGCTGTGCACCGCCTCGGCGGCCAATTCCTTGCCGGTGCCGCTTTCGCCGGTGACGAAAACGGTTGCACGCGATGCCGCAGCATTTTCCAGAATGCGATAGACTGCCTGCATGGTGGGTGCGGCGCCGATGAAGCCGGCAAAACCCTGGCGCGGCGCGCCCGCCGCTAGCACCGCCACCTGCCGGCGCAAGGCAGCGCGTTCCATCACATTGGCAACCGTGACCGTCAGGCGTTCCGGTGCGAAGGGTTTGACCAGAAAATCCGAAGCGCCGGCCTGCATCGCCTCCACCGCCAGCGTAACCGAACCATGCGCGGTCATCACCACCACAGGCAGATCAGGATCACGCCCGCGCAATTCGCGGAGCACCGAAAGCCCATCCCCATCGGGCAGGCGCAAATCAAGCAGCACGCCATCGGGCATGGCCTGATCAGCGAATTTCAAGGCATCCGCAATGCAATGCGCGTGGCGAATATCGTAAGGGCCCGCGCGCAGATATTCCTGATAGACCGTGGCGAGGGATGGCGAATCCTCAACCAGCAAAATCTGGTGACGCAGCGGGGCGTCAGCCACGTGCCCGCACCCAGCCGAATAGGGTCAGGACAGCGCCCAAGATCGCCGGCACCACCCAGGCGGGGGCTTCCAGTACTGGCAGCAGCAGATCATCCCAAATCATCGGCAGAAGATAGCGCTGCACCACGGCCTGCACCAAATTGAGCAAGCCGGGGTCAAGGCGAAACAGCACCGCACCCAAGGGGTCGGCGCCGAAAAACGCGTAAAGCCCAATAGCCAGAAACAGTAGCACCAAGCCGATCAAGCGCATGAACTGCTCACGCCCAAAGCCTTTCGCGTTGCAGGCCCGCGTATAGGTCAGCAACGAAATCGCCATAACCATTGAACAGCAGGGTCGGCACACTCTCACCAGTGCCAAGCATGCGTTCCTGAGCCTGACTCCAGCGCGGATGCGGCACGGCAGGGTTCACATTGGCCCAGAAACCGTATTCCTGCGACTGGATCTTCTCCCAGAAGGAAACCGGGCGCTGATCGGTCAGGCGGATGGTCACAAGGCTTTTGCCCGCCTTAAAGCCGTATTTCCAGGGCTGGTGGAAACGGAGCGGCCCGCCATTTTGCGCCGGCAGCAGCTTGCCATAGGCACCGACCACCATGAAGGAAAGCTCATTGGCGGCCTCAGCAATGGTGCAGCCTTCCGTATAGGGCCAGGGGTACCAGCTTTGCCGCAGGCCCGGCATGACGCTGGGCAGGGTCGCGGTCTGGAACACCACGTAGCGGGCGGAGGATAGCGGCTTCACCTCGGCCAATAGCGCGGAAAGTGGAAAACCGGTCCAGGGCACCACCATGGCCCAGGCTTCAACGCAGCGCAGGCGATAGACGCGTTCTTCAATCGGCATGCGGCGGAGCAGATCGTCAATGTCATATTCGCGCGGCGCCTCGACCATGCCTTCCACCTTCACCGTCCAGGGGCGCATGGGCATGCGCTGCGCGGCGGCGCTGATGGTCTTGTGGCTGCCGAATTCGTAGAAATTATTGTAGGTGGTGACTTCGCGTTCAGCGGTGATGGCGCGGCCCGGCGCGTAGCGCGTATTGCGCATGGCGGGCGGCAATCCGGCCTGCTGCGCCATGGCGGGACCAGCGGCAAGCATCCCAGCGCCAAGCGCCATGGCTTGGCGGCGGCCGAAGACCAGCGCTTCCGGGGTTGCGCTGCTTTCGGGCAGATTCCAGGGGCGGCTTTTCAGAATATGCATGGCGAGGTGCCTTTCGTTGTCCCCGATAAAGGCGCGACGGCCCGCAAGGTCAAGCGTGATCAGTGTCTGGGCCGCGGCAAAACCGCACGCGGCGGCTGGCCGGGGGCCGTGGTCACGCGGAATAGCCGATAGGCTTCGGCTTCCTGGCCGCGGCGGGCGCGGATCAAGCGGCCGGCATCGCCTTCAATCGGGGTGGCGCCCGGCCATTGCGGTGGCCCGTCACCGCGTCTTTCGCTGCGGATCAGCAAGCCAGCCGTGTTTGCGGGCGGTGTCGGCAGGGTGAAGAAGCGCCAGCGCGGGTCCATGGCCACCACCGGCACCTCAGGCGGCAGGCGAAAGGCCATGCCAGAAGCCAGGCCATATTCCTCGGCCGCGATGAAACCCACGCCTTCGCGCCGAGCAGCCCGCGCCAAATCAGCCGCCAGCCCATCCCAGCCGCCGAGCCGCGCCAGTGTTGGGTCCTGCCGGCGCGGCAGGGGTATGGGCGCGGCGGTGGCTTGCAGATAGGCCGCGCCTGCCATGGCGAAGCCCAGCACCAAAGCAGGGATGCGAAGCCGCAGCCAGCCCGCAGGTAGCAGTGCAGCAGTGGCGATCGCGGCACTGGGATAGAGGATCGCCGGCCAATTCCCCTGAACCCGGCTGCCCAAAGCCTGCCAGAAGAAAATCGCCGCACCTGGCAGAATCAGCGCCAGCAACAACCCAGCGCCGGCATCGCGCCTGCGCCAGACCTGCCGTGCGGCCATGAAGGCGCCCACAACGCACAGCAGAAAAACCAAGGGTGTCACCAAAGCCACCTGCCCACCCAGCAATTCGCCGAGCCAGCGGAGACTCTGCCCCGCACCGCCTGCCGCCGTGCGCCCGCCCTGCTTGGCGAAGGACGCCCATTCATGCGCCGCGTTCCAGAAAATCACCGGGGCGAATAGTGCCACCGCCAGCGCGCCCCCCGCCCAAAGCTGCCAGCGCATCAGCCAGCGTCGCGCCTCGGGCAATAGCACCAGCCACAGCACCAAACCGAAGCCGAGCAGCGCCGCCGTGTATTTGGACAGCAGCGCCCCACCCGCGAAAACCCCGGCGGCAAGCCACCAGCGCGCATCGCCCGTGTGATGCGCCCGCGCCACGGCCCAAAGCGTTGCCACCCAGAAGAACAGCAAGGGTGTTTCCGGTGTCATCGTCACGGCGCCGAGTGCGGCGAAAAGTGTGGCGTTCATCAGCGCCGCCGCCCATGGGCCCGCACCGCGTCCAGGGAAAAGATCTTCCGCCGTGCGCGCCAGCATCAACGAACCAATGAACAGCGAAACCGGCCCCAAAAGCCGCACGCCGAGCGCCCCATCTCCCAGCAGCGCCGTGCCCAACCAGATGAAGATCGCGACCATCGGCGGATGGTCCAGATAGCCCGGCTGCAGATTGCGCGACCAGACCCAGTAATACGCCTCATCCGGGGAAAGCGGCAGGATCGCCGCCAGCACCAGGCGCAACCCCGTCAGCGCCAGCAGCGCAACCAGCCAAGGGTTCACTTGGCACGCCAAACCAGCGTGGCGGAAACCGCGTAATTCCACACGACCGTCAGCGCTGCCCCTGCCGCGCCGGCCAGCCCCCAGGCCAGGACGCCATCACGCAGCAGCAGATTGGCAATGCCGATATTCGCCACCGCCCCAAGCCCACAGACCAGGTAAAACACCACAAGGCCGCGCAGCAGCGCCGGGCCGCGCAGGCGCCGGTCGCGATAGGTGATGCGATTATTCAGCAGGAAATTCGCTGTCATGGCGACAAGTGTGGCCGCCCATTGCGCGGCATTGAAACCAACCCCGCCAAGCCCATGCAGCAGGCCAAGTACCACCAGGTGCACCAGCACGCCAATCCCCCCAACGGCGGCAAAGGAAAGGAAACGCAGCGGCACAACACCACCAAGCGCCTTATCCGCAAGCAGCCCCGCAAATTCCAACAGCACCGCCGCATCCAACTTGCTTTCGCCCGCCACACGCGCGCGGAAGGAATAAGGAATTTCCAGGCTGCGCAAGGGCCGTTTCGCTGACAGCAGAATATCCAGCAAAATCTTGAAGCCCGTGCCGGTCAGCCGCGGCGCAACTTCTTCAAACAAGGAACGCGGCAGGGCGAAAAAACCACTCATTGGGTCGCTTACGCGCATCGGCAATGCGGCATTCGCAAGTGCGGCGCCGGTATCCGAAATCATTTGCCGCGCGGCGGTAAGCCCGCCTTGCTTATCGCCGCCTTCGATATTGCGGCTGCCGATCACGATATCGGCTTCACCCGCTTCAAGCGCTACCAGCATGCGCGGCAGCAGGGTTTCATCATGCTGCAAATCGCCATCAATCACCGCGAGATAAGGCGCCGATGTTGCAAGCATTCCTTCAATGCAGGCGGAAGCGAGGCCTCGGCGACCGATGCGCTTCAGGCAGCGAATGCGGCTATCCTGCACCGCAATGGCGCGCACGGCTGCGCTCGTGCCATCCGGGCTGTCGTCATCAACGAAAATCGCTTCCCAGGCGATTCCGGCTAAGGTCTCATCCAGCCGCGCCACCATGGGCGCCACATTCGCTGCCTCATTGAAACAGGGAATCACCACGCAAAGGCGCGGCAGCGCTATGGCCGTCACTTTTCTTCGTGCCAGGACTGCCCTGCTTTACGGGCGGCCAATTCCATCTTCGGCTTGCCGAAAAGATAGCCCTGGCCATAGCGCACGCCGAGTTCCAGCATCAGCGCTGCTTCTTCTTCCGTTTCAATGCGTTCAGCCACCACCTGGGCGCCAACCGTGCGGGCAAGATCCACCATGGCGGCGATAAAGCCCCTATCGCGTTCGCTCTGCAAGGCATTGGCCACGTAAATGCCATCCACCTTCACATAATCCACCTTGAAGGCGCGCAAATACCGAAAGGCCGCCGCACCAGCACCGAAATCATCCAGGCAGACGGGGATCTTATGCTCCCGCAGCAATTCGATCATGCGAACCGCCTCATCCTCCTGCTCGATTTCGGCGGTTTCGGTGATTTCCACCACCAGGCGCTCAGCCATGCCTGGGGTATTTTCCAGCAGCTCTTTCATATCCTCGCGGAATTTGGGGCTTTGCAGGGAAAGCCCGGAAAGATTGCAGGCAACGCGAGTGCCGCCCGCCGCGCCCGCCGCTTCACACACCGCGCTGACCACGGCCCAATCAAGTTCCTCGGTCAGTCCCACCGCCTCGGCTAGCGCCACGAATTCGCCGGGATGGGACATGGCAGAATCATCGGCCTGAAGCGGGCGGATCAGGGCTTCATAATGATGCGGTTCGCGATTAGCGATCGAAACGATGGGCTGGAACGCCATACGGAAACGCCGTTCCGCAATGCTCCGCCGCAGCAAGGCGGCCCGTTCGGAGGCGCTGTCCAAAAAGCCCGCCAGCCCACCCGCAAAACCTGCCTTTTCCAGCGCATCATTGCCACCCCGCGCAAAAGCCGCGAGGGCGAAGCGCAGCGCCCGTGTTGCCTGAACCTGACTAAGCCCTTCCGCTTCTAGCCCGACAGCCATGGCGCCGACCGAGACATCATTGACGCCGCGATCCTGGAGGATTTCCGCTACCGCCGAAGTAAGGGCTGGCAGATCAAGAGGCGTCTGGCCGGGTAAAAGCCCGTATCGCCCAGCGGCGAGTTCCGTAGCCACCGCACCTTCACCGGCCTGCCGGTTCAGTTCCTCCTGAATTTCACGATTGACCTCACCCCCCGGCACAAAACGGCCAGCCGGGCCGGTCAATTCCAGAAAGCCCACAGCCCCGCCAGGCTCGCCGGCGCGGAGAATCTCCTCAGCAAGACTTGCAAGCCCGGGCCCACCCGGAAGGGGACCACCGGGCAGTTCACGCGGCAAAGGGGCAAAGGTCAGCGCCAGCTTGTCTTCGTCATCACCAAGGCGAAGACCAGCCACGCTAAAAGCCGCCGCCGTATCATCCGCAAGCTTAATCACCGCTGGTTTCAGTCGGCCATTTTCAGCCAAAAGACTCAAAGCCATGGCAAAGGCCGGACGATCTGATCGTGCCACCAAGGAAATGACAGCGTTACCCAGAAACGCTTTTGCGTCACGGCCAAAACGCGCGCGAAAAGCCCCTTCCGCAAAAGTAATGCGACCGCGCAAATCGGTTTCAACCAATAGCTCTGCCGCCGCGAAAGCAAAGACCACGAAGCGATCCCTGCTGCTGCGCGATAGACCAAGACCCTGCGATGCCGTGACGATCCGCATTATCCCTTCCGGTGGCGAATGCCCTATTCGCCATCCTAAAGCTTAATGGACATTTAAGCTGAGTTTTTTTGATAACACTTCGATTATTTCCTATCCTCGACCGCGCCAGGGCGTCATCCCCTGGCGCAAGGCTTCTAGCCCAAGCAAGCGGCTGGTTACTTCACCGGCGAAAACGCCGTCGGCTTCATTTCCATCACCGTCTGCTGCTTTAGCGCACCGAGCGGCGCAATCGCCTTGCCGAATTCCGCCCAGCCCGGATCGCTCATCATGGCGGTGCGGCGGCGGTCGCGGTCGCCCAGGCCCTCATAGGCCCACATGAAGACCACCTGGTTGATCGGCCCAATCTCGGTCACCGCGAAAAGCAGCAATTGGCCAAGTAGGCGCTTTTGCACGGGCAGGCCGTATTTTTCATAAGCTTCCAACCAGCCGGCCATCTTGCCCGGGTGGAAATCATAGGTGCGGTGATCAACAAACATCCCTGTGCCGCCGATCTCCCGCTTGAATTGGAAGCCCTTGGCTTGGGTGATGGGCGAAAAGGGCACGGTTTTCAGGAACTTGACTTCCTGCTGCGCGAGCGCGCCCGCTTCGGCTGAACGTTTGCGGAAGGCCTGCCAATCAGGGTCCGCTTCACGCGCGGCCAGGCAGGCTTCGCGGGTATCAATATCATCCCAGCCGCGGAAGAAGACCACGCGGTTGATGGTGCCAACTTCCACCTGAAAGAAGCCGAGCGATGGCCCCATATGACGGCCTGAAGCCGGGCCACCTAGGCTTTGATAGGCATCCATCCAAAGCGGCATCTTGCCCGGATGGAAGGTATATTGGCGCTGTTCGACATACATGTTGCGTTCTCCCCCGTCAGGTTGTCAGCCAAGTTTCCGCCGAGACCGTGGCCAAGGCAAGGCGTCCAGCCCTTCACAGTTTTGCTGCACCGCAAAAAATACTTGAAACGCCCGTGCTAGAGGCGCAGGAAGATAGCCGAACAGGAGCCTACGCCATGACATCCAAGCGCCCCATGCCCCCAGGTCGGGAATTGCTGAGCAAGGGCAATGCAACGGCCCAGCGCGTGATTGAGCAATCGCGCATCATGTCCGATGTCGTGGGCCGCCACGCCAAGGCCCTGCCGGAGGCGCTGAACCCGAAGGTGCCGCTGAAAAGCCTGAGCAAGGCCAGCCGGGGGCTGATGCAGGCACCGCAGAACCTGGCGATGGATGCGGGCGCTTATATGCTGGATGCGGCGCAGCGCAGTTTCCTGTTCTGGGACACGATGCGCGAAGCGGGCAATAATTTCGTCGCGCATGAACAGGCCGGCTGTCCGCCCGTGCTGATTTTTGACTATGAAACCGTGGTGGATGGCCGCAAGCTGAAGCGCCCGGTGAATTACGCCCTGGTGCGCATCACGCCGCCCGAAGATATGGTGCCGAGCAATGATGCGCTCAGGCCCTTCCTGATTATTGACCCGCGCGCCGGCCATGGTTCCGGCATTGGCGGCTTCAAATCGGACAGTCAGGTGGGTGTCGCCTTGCGTCGCGGGCATCCCGTGTATTTCGTAATCTTCTTCCGGGACCCCGAACCGGGCCAGACGATTCTGGACATTACCGCCGCCGAAGCGGTGTTCCTGAAGCATGTGACGGATGCGCACCCCAAAGCACCAAAGCCCGTTGTGATCGGCAATTGCCAGGGCGGTTGGGCGGTGATGATGCTGGGTGCGGCTTTGCCCAATCAACTTGGTGCGCTGGTACTGAATGGCGCCCCGCTTTCCTATTGGGCGGGGGAGAAGGGCAAGAACCCCATGCGCTATCTGGGCGGGCTGGCCGGCGGTGGCTGGCCGGCGACGCTGATGGCGGATATGGGCAATGGCCGTTTCGATGGCGCCAATCTGGTCGCGAATTTTGAGGCGCTGTCGCCGGCCAATACCTGGTTCCGCAAATATTTCGATCTCTACGCCAATGTGGACCAGGAAGCCGAGCGCTTCCTGGAGTTTGAGCGCTGGTGGGGCGGCTATTTCCTGATGAACCGCGATGAAATTCGCTGGATCGTGGAAAACCTTTTCATCGGAAATCGCTTTTCTGCCGGGCGCATTTCGGCGGGCGATGGCCAGACCTTCAATATGCGCGAAGTGAAGGCGCCGATCATCGTCTTCGCTTCCGCCGGCGACAACATCACCCCGCCCAGTCAGGCTTTGCGCTGGATTGCAGATGTCTATCGCGATGAACGCGAAATCAAATCGCTTGGCCAGACCATTGTGTATCTGTTGCATGAGGATATCGGGCATCTTGGCATTTTCGTCTCCGGCAAGGTGGCGAAGAAGGAACATAGCGAAATCGCCACCACGATCGACATGATCGAAGCCGTCGCCCCTGGGCTTTATGAAATGGTGATCACCAGCCATGAAGGTGATGAGGATGGCGTATGGCAGGTGGAGCTGGTGGAACGCACCATCGCCCATGTGCATGAGATTTCTGGCGAGGCAGAGAATGAAGCCTTCCCCGCGGTCGCGCAGATCTCAGAATTGAACCAGCATTTATACGATGCGCTGGTGGCGCCCGTGATCCGGCAATTCAGCACAGAAATTGGTGCCGAGACACGCCGGCGGATGAACCCGATGCGTTGGCGCCGCTATGCGCTGAGCGATATGAACCCCTGGATGGGCCCGGTTTCATCTTTTGCGGGTTTGGTGCGGGAGAATCGCCGGCCGGCGGCTGCGGATAATCCCTTCCTTGCTTTTGAAAAAGCCTTTGCGGATTCAGTGGAATATGGGCTTAACGCCATGCGCGATCTGCGCGATGCCTGGGTGGAAACCGCCTTCCATGGCGTCTATGGCACGCTGAGTGCCGCTGGCGTAACCGGTGAGGATTATGAGGCGGAAGCCAATGCCGCGCGGGATTCCGTCACCACCGATGCGCCGCAGCGTGCTGAGGCTGAGGCCAAGCTGACGCAAGGCGGTTATGCGGAAGCCGTTATTCGCATGATGATCCTGCTGGCTGATGCGCGCGGCGCGGTGCGGCGTTCGCGCCTTGCGCGGTCCAATCATCTGCTCACCACCGAAGCGCCTTTCGCACAAATGAGTGCGGCGGACCGCATGGGGGTGATCCGTGATCAGACCATGATCGCAACGCTTTTCCCGGAAGAGGCGATCAGGGCGCTGAGCGTGCTGCTGCCGGATGCGGCTTCACGCCGGAAGGCGCTGAAGGCCGTGGAAACTGTGGCCGGCCCGGATGAGGAGCTTGGCGATAATGCCCGCGCCCGATTGCAGCGGCTGCGCGAAGTGCTGGCGGTGCGCCCGCAGCGCGCGGCGTGATCAAGGGTTGCTTGCCAGCATTTCCAGCATTTCGGCATCGCTGATCTGGTGGAAATCAGCATAGGATGCGCCGATGCCGCCGTGGAATTCTTCTGTTTCCACCGCGATAATCTCATCGGCTGCATCCATCAGCGCAGCGATACTTTCAGGGGCGGCGACCGGCACGGCAAGCACCAGCCGCGCTGCTCCGCGCCGGCGTAGCGCCTGCAAGGCCGCGCGTGCGGTGAAGCCGGTGGCTAGCCCATCATCCACCAGAATGACAATGTGCCCTTTGGGGTCCAGCCGGGCGCGGCCCTTCAGGTAAAGCGCTGATCGGCGGGCGAGTTCCGCTTTCTCCTGCGCAAGCACCGACCCCATATCCGCTTCTGTCAGGCCGGCATGGGCAACCACTTCATGATTAATGACAGGCTGGTCCAAGCCTTCAGCAACAGCGCCAAAACCCAATTCGGGCTGCCAGGGCACGCCCAGTTTGCGCACCAGGATAAGATCAAGCGGGGCGCGCAGGGCTTGCGCGATGGGCAGCGCCACAGGAACGCCACCGCGCGGCAGAGCATAGATCACTGGATCAACAAAGCCACGCGCAGCAAGCAAAGGTGCCAAGCTGCGCCCCGCTTCAGTCCGGTTTTCGAAACGCGCCGCTGGTCTGGCTGCGAAAATCATGCGCGAAAATGGCGCGGGCAGGATGGCCCGTCACTTCACCTTCACGCTATCTCACGCTTCCTCATCCCGCAAAATACGCGCCGCAGCGAGCAGCGCCTTTTCATAGCGCGCGCGTTCCTTGGCGGTTTTTTCGGCCGGCCAGGGGCGAAAGCCTTCCCCGGTCTTGGGGCCAAGCTTGCCTTCTGCCACCAAGCGCGCCAGGCCAGGGCTTGGGTCAGGGCTATTGTTCAGCGAAGGGTAGATGGTGCGTCCTGCTTCCAATTGCGTCTCAAGCCCCGCCAATTCCTTTTGCAGGATCGGCCCCGCCGCGACATAGCGAAAGCCAAAGGCGTAGCGCACGGCGTTATCCACATCCTCAGCCGTGGCGAGCCCCTGATCAATCACCGAAAAGGCTTCGCGCATCAGCGCATGCTGGATGCGATTGGCCAGAAACCCCGGCACATCCTTGGCCACACGAATGACCTTGCGGCCAAGCCCCGCCATTATGTCAGCGAGTTTGTCGCACACCGCCTGGTCCGTGTATTCGCCGCGCACAACCTCGACGCCCGGCACCAGATGCGCGGGCAGGAAGAAATGGAGGTTCGCGCAGCGCGCCCGCCCTGGCAGATCACCGGCGATATCGGTGATGCGATAGCCGGATGCGTTGGAAGCGATGGGAATGCCTGCTGGCACCAGCGCATCAAGTTCCGCAAAGACCTTGCGTTTCAGATCAAGCCTTTCCGGCACGGCTTCAATCACTGCTTCGGCCTCTACGTAATCCGGCGCCTTCATGTCCTCTAAAAGCGTCAGGTCAGAAGCAGCGGCAGGGTCGCCATCCAGCTGGGTGATGGATTGCGCGACGCGGGCTTGGGCGGCGGGCCAACGATCCCGCGCCGGTTCCACCGCGGTCACACGCCAACCGCCATTCAGGAAAATCGCCGCGATATCGCAGCCCATCAAGCCCATGCCGAGGATGATGATGTGGCGCGGCGCGTTCATGCCGCGGCCCTTGGCGTAATGCCACCCTGCGCCACAATGAAATCAGCAATGTCAGAAACCCCCTTCAGCGCCTTCAGATTGGTGAAGATGAAGGGGCGCACGCCGCGCATCTTGCGCGCATCACGATCCATCACGGAAAGATCAGCACCCACCAAAGGCGCCAGATCAATCTTGTTGATCACGAGCAAATCGCTTCGCGTAATGCCCGGTCCGCCCTTGCGCGGAATCTTGTCACCGGCCGAGACATCAATGACGTAGATGGTCAGGTCCGCCAATTCCGGGCTGAAGGTCGCGGCCAGATTATCGCCGCCGCTTTCAATGAACAGGATTTCAAGCTTCGGGAATTTCACCGCCATATCATGCACGGCGGCCAGATTGATGGAGGCATCTTCGCGGATCGCCGTATGCGGGCAGCCGCCGGTCTCCACGCCCGCGATACGTTCCGGCACCAGCGCGCCGGAGCGCGTCAGGAATTCTGCATCTTCGCGCGTATAGATATCATTCGTGATCACCGCGATATCGTAGTGGTCGCGCATGTGTTTACAAAGCCGATCCACCAGCGCGGTTTTACCGGAACCCACCGGCCCACCAATGCCAACACGAAACGGGCCATTCTGCGAAGTGCTCATGATCTGAACAACCTTGTGTATTGCGTCTCATGACGCAGGGAGAAAACATCGAGCATTGGCGCCGCCGTGCCAAGCCGGGCCAAATCCGCGATCAATGCAGCATCAGTCGCAGCGGCGACAGTAGGTTGCAAAGCGGCGATCGAAAGCTGCCCATCGGTTTGCCCCAGCGGCACCAGCCGCACGCCGGCGGAAACCAAATTCGCGGCAAAAGCAGAAAGAAAGCCGAAGGCAGCATCGCGCACGCCGATGCCCTGTTCCGCCGCTGCCGCGCCGAAAGCGACCGCATGGGCAAGCTGGCGTGGATGGCGCGCCGCAAAGGCCGCAAAGCGTGGTGCTTGCCAGGCGGCCAGCGTGACGCCGGTGAACGCCGTGCCCTGCGCTTCCGCTTCCAAAGCGGTTTCCGCCGTGCCGCGCCAGGCCGCGCCCAGTTCTGCGACCTCATCCAAAGCCGCATCATCGCCCTTCACCATGGCGCGATGCGCGGCCACCAGCAAAGCGCCATCTACGCGCCCCGCACCGCGCTGCAAGGCAGTGCTGACATAGGCGATCAAGCCATCGCGCTTGGCGACAGCGCCATCTTCCACCGCTGATTCCATGCCATGGCTATAGGTATAGGCGCCCACCGGATAGGCCGGCGAAAGCCAAGTCAGCAGCCGATACAGCGCCTGCTGTGCGGCACCCGACTTATTTTTAGTGATGGTGGTGATGATGGCCATCGCCGTGAT
>CAMCEP010000030.1 GCA_945873675.1 Asaia bogorensis | reverse complement strand
GCGCAGCAGCAAATGCGTGAGCAAGCTAAGCGCCAGGAAAATCGCAATCCCCGTGGTGGAAACAAGCACAAGTGCGGCAAACATGCGCGGGATTTGCAACTGATACCCCGCTTCCAGAATCCGGTAGGCAAGCCCCGATGCACTGCCGCCCGTGCCCGCAACAAACTCCGCGACAATGGCGCCAATCAGCGCGAGGCCGCCGGAAATCCGCAAACCCGCCAGGAAGTAAGGCAGGGCGGAGGGCAGCAGCAACCGTGTCAGCACCTGCCAGCGCGATGCGCGATAAAGCTTGAACAGATCCTTCAAATTGTGATCCGCCGAATTCAACCCGACAGTTGTATTCGACAGGATCGGGAAGAAGGCGACAATCCAAGCGCAGATCAACAGCGATATCGCAATATCATTCACCCAAATGATGATCAGCGGTGCAATCGCCACAATGGGGGTGACTTGCAGGATCACCGCAAAGGGAAACAGCGACAATTCAATGATGCGCGATTGCGCAAAGAGTATCGCCAGCGCCAACCCCAAAATCGCCGCGACCGAAAGCGCCATGAAAGTGATCTTGAGCGTGATCAGCAGCGATACGGAAAGCGATGCCCAGTCGCGCAACAGCGTCTGCCAAATTGCGATTGGTCCGGGCAGGATATAGGGCGGGATCTCACGCACCCGCACCATCATTTCCCAGCCACCCAGGAACAGCAGAGCCAAGAATGTCGGCGCCAGAATACGCAGCCAAGTACCTTCCACAAAACTGCCGGCGGCCGGTGCCGCTTCCGTGCTCTCACTCATGCGCACCCCCCATGGCAGAAGAAAGCGCGTGGGAAACAGTGCGGCATTGGGAAGCATATTCGGGGGAGGTGCGGAATTCCTCTCCCCTTTCGGCTGGCGCGGTGATGCGTACTTCCTCGGCAATCCGGCCCGGGCGCGGGGCCATGACCACAATGCGTTCCGCCAGATAGACGCTTTCAAACACCGAATGGGTCACGAAAATCACCGTAAAACGTTCCTGCGCCCAAAGCTGCACCAGATCATTGTTCAGCCGAAAGCGCGTAATTTCATCCAAGGCTGCGAAGGGTTCATCCATCAGCAGAATGCGCGGGCGCGTCACCAAAGCGCGCGCGATGGAAACACGCATGCGCATGCCGCCTGACAAGGCGCGCGGATAGGCTTTCTCGAAACCTTTCAGATCAACGCGGGCAATCCATTCAGCCGCGCGTTCTTCGGCTTCCCGCCGCTTCATGCCGGCCAATTCCAAAGGCAGCGCCACATTGCGGATCACGCTGGCCCAAGGCATCAGCGTGGGTTCCTGGAACACAAAGCCGATATCGCGTTCCACATCGCCGGCAGCGTCATGCATGGCGATCGGCCATTCCATGGTCCCGCCACTCGGCGCGGTAAGCCCTGCAATCAGGCGCAGCAAGGTAGATTTGCCGCAGCCCGAAGGCCCCAGCAGCGCAATGAAATCCCCCGGCATGATCGTCAGATCAATGCCATCCAACGCCAGGGTTCCCGTAGCATAACGCTTGGAAACCCCGGCGAGCGAGAGCAGCGGGCGCCGAGGGTTCAAGCCAGCCCAGCCCGCCGATTGACGAAGCGCAGCGAATAGGCGCGCTTCACATCAAGCCCAGGCGGCATCACTTCCGCATCACGCATGGCGTTATAGAAGGCTTCCCAGCGCGCATCCGTCATGGCGCCAATGCCAAGGCGTTCCGCATCGCCAGAGAAGACAATGCCGCGTTCGTTCATGGCGCGGACCGCGTAATCAATCTTCTCCTGCGTCATTTCCTGATTGTCGCGCATGATCAGCGCATTCGCCGCCGCCACATCCTGGCCGCGCAGATACTGCGTCCAGCCCTGCATGGTGGCGTCCACAAAGCGCTGGATCAGATCAGGCTTTTCCTCAACCAGCTTGCGCGAAATATCAATGGTTGTCTGATAATTCGGGAAGCCCGCATCGGCGAACAGCAGCACCTTGGGCTTCGCGCCAGCAAGCTGCGCCGCGAATGGCTCGGACGAGACAAAGCATTGCTGAATGGCCTGCTTATCCGTCAGGAAGGGCTGGATGTTGAAGGTATAGGGGCGGATCTGGCTATCGGTGAAGCCAAAGCGCCGGCGCAGGAAGGGCCAAAAGGTCACACGCCCGCCAGCACCCACCAAAATAGGTTTGCCGCGCATATCTTCAAAGCGCGTAAAGCCGGCTTCCTCATGGAACATGAAGCCTTGCGGGTCCTTTTGCATAACCGCGCCAATCGCCAAGAAGGGCACGTTTTCGCGCACATAATTCAGCGCCTGAAAGCCGGATGACATGATCATGTCCACCCGCCCCGCGAGCAGTAGCTGCGCCGGGTTCTGCTGCGGGCCGCCCATGCGGATTTCGCAATCAATGCCGGCGCGGCGATAGAGCCCATTGGCCAGCGCCAGATAATAGCCGCCATGTTCCGCCTGAGCGCGCCAATTGGTCTGGAAGGAGAGTTTTTCGAGCGTCTGCGCCAGCGGCACCCGCGCCCCGGCAACGGCGGAAAGCACAAGGGCAGTGCCGCCCGTGAGCAATGCGCGGCGTTCGATCCGATACCTGGTTCTCATGGCTCTTTCTCCTCGCTGGGGCTGGGGTGGGGCGTCACATGCCCCAGGGAGATGGGGTCAGCAAGGCATATGCCAATATTTTAATCGGCATTATGCGGTGAATTGCCTCGGCATCGCCTGTTTTCCGTGCATTAGGCGCCTTCAAAGGGTTCACCTCGGATCGTTTAAGCCGCCGAGGCGCCTCTGCCGGCCCGAGTCGCCCGCCCACCGGCCAAGTTTCCCCTGACGCCGCTTATGGCCTATCGTGCCACGGCCAGCAGCCTCCGGGAGGGCGCAAGCCTCATGACCACCACCGCGGTGCCGCCGCGTCAGACATCCTTGCTGCTTGGCATTTTTTTCATGTGTGCGGCCTGTACGCTATTCCCGATCATGAATGGCATCGTCCA
This sequence comes from Asaia bogorensis, assembly GCA_945873675.1. Classification (GTDB taxonomy): domain Bacteria; phylum Pseudomonadota; class Alphaproteobacteria; order Acetobacterales; family Acetobacteraceae; genus Neoroseomonas; species Neoroseomonas bogorensis_C. The sequence goes on along the minus strand of CAMCEP010000030.1, from coordinate 13,479 downwards.
GGTGTTGAGCCGCACCTACCCTTCGGAGCAAATCATCTGGGCGCGCACCACCGGGCATTTGCTGATTGTGCTGGCGCTGATTGTGCCGCGCTACGGCCTTAGCGTGTTGAAAAGCCGCAAATCCGGCGTGCAGATTTCGCGGTCCTTGCTGTTGCTGGCTTCCACCACGTTTTTCTTTTTCTCGGTGAAGGATGTGCCGCTGGCCAAGGCTTCGTCCATTTCCTTCATGTCACCGTTTTTTGTGACCTTGCTCGCGCTGCCCATGCTGGGTGAACAGATAGGCTGGAAGCGCCTGGCGGCTGTAACGGTGGGCTTCCTGGGCGTGCTGGTGGTGATCCGCCCGGGGTCTGAAGTGTTCCAACCCGCAGCACTTGGCATTGTGGCCAGCGCTTTTTGTTATGCCATCTATCAAATCCTGACACGCCAGGTAGCGGGGCTGGATCGGCCTGAAACATCGGTGATGTATAGTGGGCTGTTTGGCGCGCTGGTGATGTGCTGCGTCATCCCTTTCTTCTGGGTGCCGTTCAATAATTGGGCGGATATCTTTTGGCATTTGACGCTAGGCGTTTTGGGCGCAGCCGGCCATTGGTGCGTGGCCAAGGCCATGACCTATGGCGCGGCCAATGTCATAGCGCCGTTTCAATATTGGCAGATGATCGGCGCCATCGCGGTGGGCTACGCCATTACCGGGCTTTGGCCGGATCAATGGACCTGGCTGGGGGCGAGCATCATCATCGGCGCGGGGCTCTACATCGCCATTACAGAAACCAGGGCGCGCAAGGCGTGACGCAGGATATTCTTTCGGTCTAGCCGAACACGCTTGTCGTTTGGCTTTGGCCATCAGCTTATGCTCATGGCTGCGGATCGTCACCGCCATAGTGATGATACGCAAGGCAAAGGCACCCACTTAACTTGGATGAAACCCAGCACTGCGCAGATGCTGTGCACAAGCACCCTTGCCTGCGCTACGACTCTGCCCTAAAGCATCTGTTAGGGAAGGCACCAGTCAGCCACTCAATTATAGGAGACCGAGAATGGTTATCAGGACCATTGCGGGGTTGGTGTTTGCGCTTCTCTCTTTCGCAAATCTTCCCGCGCGCGCCCAGGATCGCGTGATGCTTATGCTGGATTGGCTTCCGACTGGCGAACATGCTGCCTATTTCTCAGGTGCCGCGCGCGGTGCCTGGCGGGAGAATGGGATCGAGCTTTCGCTGACCCGCGGCTATGGATCGGGAGATACCGTGGCCAAGGTAGCCGCTGGTGCGGCGCCTTTTGGCGTTGCTGATATCAGTGCTGTTCTTGCGGCGCGTGCCCGCCAGAATGCGCCGGTGCGCAGCATCATGCAGGTCTACACCCATTCGCCCCATTCCATGTTTGTGCTGCGGTCTTCCGGCATCACTAGCTTTCAGCAACTGGATGGCAAGCGCATTGCGATCACGCCAGGCAATAGCCATCGGCTATATTTCCCCGAAGTGGCGCGCCGCGTGGGCATTAATCCTGACCGTATTCAATGGGTGAATACCGATGCATCCGCCATGGCTGCCCTGATGATCACGAAGCGTGTGGAAGCCGCGCCATTTTTCGCGATCCATCACTATTACCAGAACAAGGCAGCCCGGCGTGCGGGTGAAGAAATTGTAGTGCTGCCCTTTGTTGAAACCGGTTTCGCCATCTATTCGACCACGCTGATCACGACTGATGAGGTCATTCAACGCAACCCTGATCTGGTTCGTCGCTTCCTTCGCGGCGCTGCTTCCGCCATGACTTGGGCGAATGAGAACCAGGAACAGGCCTGCCGCTTGCACGTTCAGCGCAACCCCGAGGTTGAACTGGATGACTGCCAGGGTTCGCTCCGTTCGACCATGAGCTATGTGTTCAACGACCATCAACGCCAAACCGGGTTTGGTCGGCAGGCAACTGACCGGATGAATTTCACCTGGCAGCAGGTTGCTACATCGCTTGAGCTGTCACCAAGCTGGAACTACAATCAGGCCATTGATCTCAGCTTTTTGCCGTGATCAGGCTTGAAAATGTGAACAAGACCTTCCGCGGCCGTGATGGCACGGCCGTGGAGGCGCTGCGCGACATATCACTCGACATCGCCGCTGGGGAATTCGTCGCCATTGTTGGCGCTTCAGGCTGTGGCAAATCCACCTTGTTGCGCCTGGTGGCTGGGTTAGTGCCGACAAGCTCGGGCCAGGTCATGTTGGACAATGCGCCGGTCACAGAACCGCGCACCGACACCGCCATGGTCTTCCAGGCCGCAACGCTGCTGCCTTGGGCGGATGTGCTGCGTAACGTGACCTTTCCGATACGGCTGATGCATCGGCAGAATGCTGAAACGGAAGACAAGGCGCGTGCCCTGCTTGCGACCGCCGGCCTGGGCGGCTTTGAAACCAAACTGCCACGAGAGCTTTCCGGCGGCATGCAGCAAAGGGTCGCGATATGCCGCGCACTTTTGCAGGAACCGCGCGTGCTGCTGATGGATGAACCCTTCGGCGCGCTGGACGCGCTGACGCGGGAAGAAATGTCGCTGGAGCTTTTGCGCCTTTGGTCCACACGCCAAATGGCCGTTATTTTCGTCACGCATTCGATTTCTGAGGCGATCCTGCTGGCCGACCGGGTCGTGGTCATGTCTCCACGGCCGGGTCGCATTGCTGATATTATCCCAGTAGGGCTGCCGCGCCCCCGCGCCTTTGAGCAAGAAGGCATGGAGGAATTCCAACGCTGCGCCGCGCGTATTCGTGCGTTGATTTTCAAGGGGCGCGACGCCAATGCAGCCTGACCGCAAAGCCCGGCTGCTGGCCAACCTACCCGCCTGGGGTGCGACGATTGCGCTGTTTCTGATTTGGGAAATCAGCGTCCATGTTTTCCAGATCAGGGAATTTATCCTGCCGGCGCCCAGTGCCATCTGGAAAGCCTGCGTCAGCGTATGGCCAAACTTGCTTGGGCATAGCCTGGCGACACTGGGCACGGTGCTGATGGGCTTTTTTGCATCCGTCATCATCAGCCTGCCGCTTGCCATGCTGATTGCTTCCTCACCAACCATCTCTGCGGCGATCTACCCGCTGCTGGTCATCACGCAATCCATCCCAAAAGTGGCTTTGGCGCCAATCCTGATTGTGGCGCTTGGCGCGAATGAAATGCCGCGGATCATCGTGACCTTCTTGGTCGCGTTTTTCCCCCTGGTGGTCAGCAGCGTGGCCGGGCTTTTGGCGGTGCCGCCCGAACTCATTGAATTGGGGCGCGCGTGCCGTGCTGGCCGGTTTCAGGAATTGCTGCGCATCAGGCTTCCCTTTGCGGTACCTTTCGTCTTTGGCGGCCTCAAGGTCGCGGCTGCGCTTTCCGTTGTGGGCGCGGTGGTGGCGGAATTCGTCGGCGCGGATGCCGGGCTTGGCTATCTGATCCAGACCTCCATGGCCTTCTTCCGCACGCCACTGGCGTTCGGGGCTGTGGTTGTGCTGGCACTGATGGGTATTGCGCTATTCCAAGCGGTGGCGCTGGCGGAGCGACTGTTATTCCCCTGGTCCAGCAGCGTCGAAGGCACCAGCACAGCAGCGAGTTGAACGGAGCGTCCTATGGCTGAAATCGAACCCGGCTTCATCATCATCCGCAATGCCATGCTGGCTGATCCTGCACGGCGGCGCGCTGAAGCGACCGATGTGCTGATCCAGGATGGCGTCATCAAGGCGGTTGGCCTTGGGATAGCGGCGCCACCGGAAGCGAAGGTGATTGACGCCAGCGGGCATATCATTCACCCCGGCTTGATCAATGCGCATACCCATGGCCATGGCGGCCTGGCGCGCGGCCAGGGCGATAAATGGACGCTTGAATTGCTACTGGCCGCCGCCCCTTGGATCGGCGGCAATCGTTCGCTTCAGGACAAGAAGCTGACGGCGCAAATCATCGCGGCCGAGATGGTGCTGAAGGGCTGCACGGCGGCCTACGACCTTTATGCGGAATTCCCAATCCCCAGCAAGGATGGCTTGGACGCAGTGGCGGAAGCCTATGCCGAAATCGGCATGCGCGCGGTAATCGCGCCCATGGTAGCCGACAAGACGGTTTATGAGGCGATCCCCGGACTTTACGATACCCTGCCGGAGGCTTTGCGCGGGCGCGTGGACAGGCTCCGCTTCCCCGCGTGGGAGAGAACGCTTGATGCGATGGACGAAGCCATCGGTGCCTGGCGCTGGAATGGCAAGGATATTCGCGCTGCGGTCGCGCCCACCATCCCGCATCATTGTTCTGATGCGTTCCTGTGCGGGTGCCGCGATTTGGCGCGCAAATATGCGGTTGGCATCCATAGCCATGTTGGCGAAAGCAAGGTGCAGGCACTGACCGGCATCAGGCGCTATGGCAAAACTTTGCTGCAACATGTGGATGACCTGGGCCTGGTCGGGCCTGATTTCACCGCGGCGCATGCGATTTGGCTGGATGATGATGATCTGAAGATCATGCGGGATAAGGGCGGTTCGCTCGCCCATAATGCCGGCAGCAATATGCGGCTTGGCAATGGCATGTTCCGCTTCCGTGAAGCGCGCGACATGGGCGTGAATGTCGGTATCGGAACGGATGGCGCAAATTGTTCCGACAATCAGAACATGTATGAGGCGATGCGCTACGCCTCCATGCTGTCAAAAGTGCAAACGCCGGACCCACGCCGTTGGGCAAGCGTTGAAGAAGTTTATGACGCTGCCACGCGCGGTTCCGCCCGCGCACTTGGCTTCAAGGATATCGGCGCCATCGCGCCGGGTATGAAGGCCGATATTGTTTTCCTGGATCGCGCTTCGGTGAATTGGATTCCGCACCATTGGACCGTCAATCAATTGGTGCATACGGAAGATGGCACGGGTGTGCGGCATGTGATGATTGGCGGGCGCTTTGTGGTGCGTGATGGTCGTATCCTGACCATCGATCTCAATCGCCTGGCCAATGAGGCAGAGGAAGCGCGGGAAAGGCTTGAGGCACTGAACGCTGAGTTCCGTGATCTTTACGAAAAACTGGAACCCGTGGTGGCTTCCTTCTGCCCGGCCTTTGCCGCGCAGCCCTATCATCTGCGGCGCTATCTTTGCGATGTGCCAGGCTGAGGTTGCCGCTTCACCTATGCTCTAATTCTCGGTCGGGAGAGAAAAATGGCAAAGGAAATTCTCTGCGCATTTAGCGTGCATTGTGACGCCGTGGCGGGCTGGCTCGGCAGCTATATGGGTGAGGATAGCCCCGGCGATATCAGCCGCGGTGTCTTCGCGGCTGAGGTTGGTATGCCGCGCCTGCTGCGCCTTTTTGATCGCTTCGGCATGAAGCAATCCTGGTTCATCCCAGGCCACACCATCGAATCCTTCCCCAAGGAGACAGAGATGGTGGCCAAGGCCGGGCATGAGATTGGCCTGCATGGCTATAGCCATGAAAATCCCCTGGCACTTTCGCGCACCCAGGAAGAGGCAATTTTTGATAAATGCATCGGCCTGATCGAAAAATACTGGGGCCGGCGTCCAGTTGGGTATGTGGCACCTTGGTGGGAAGTATCCGCAACCTCCATTGAAATCCTGATCGAACGCGGCATCGCGTATGATCATTCGCTGATGCATCAGGATGCAGAGCCTTATTATGTGCGCACCGGCGATAGTTGGACGCCGATTGATTACAGCAAACCGGCTTCAAGCTGGATGAAACCCTTCACCCGTGGGCAGGAAACCAATCTGGTTGAAATTCCTGCGTCCTGGTATTTGGATGATCTACCGCCCATGATGTTCGTGAAGAAATTCCCGAATAGCCATGGCTATGTCTCACCGCATCAGCTTGAACAGATCTGGCGCGACCATTTTGATTTCATCTACCGCGAATATGATTACGCAGTGGTTCCCATGACAATCCACCCGGATGTATCCGGCCGGCCGCAAGTCTTGCTGATGCTGGAACGCCTGATTGGCCATATGCTGAAGCATCCTGGCGTGCGCTTCGTGACCTTGGAAGACATGGCAGCGGATTTCCGCAAGCGCTTTCCGCGCAAGGCAACCGCAGGCAAGGGAAAAAAGGGTAAGTGATGCTGGTTGGTGTTGATGTTGGTGGCACCTTCACCGACCTTGTCCTGACGGATACCGCAAGCGGCAGCGTCACGATCCACAAGGTCTCCACAACGCCGGCTGATCCTTCGATTGGGGTGGTGGAGGGCATTCTTGGCCTCTGCGGCAAGGCGGGGGTGGCGCCCGGTGAGGTTGGCCATGTGCTGCATGGCACCACGATCGCCACCAATGCCGCACTGGAATATCGCGGCGCCGAATGCGGCATGATCACCACACGGGGCTATCGCGATGTGGTGCATATCGGCCGCCATCAACGCCCAGAACATTACTCCATTCAGCAACGCATCCCCTGGCAGGCCACACCGCTTGTCAAACGCCGTCACCGCCTGGTGGTCAGCGAAAGACTGATCCCGCCGCGTGGCGATGTACTGATCCCGCTGGCGGAAAATGAGGTGCGGGATGCAGCGCGGCATTTCAAATCCCAAGGCATTGCCTCCATCGCCATCTGCTTCCTGTTTTCGTACCTCAATCCCAGCCATGAACGCCGCGCGCGCGATATTGTGCTGGAAGAATTTCCCGAGGCTTTTGTCACCATATCCGCGGATGTGGCGCCGCAATTCCGCGAATTTGAACGCTTCACCACCACGGCGATGAATGCCTTTGTTGGGCCGGCCGTCAGGGATTATGTCGCGCGACTGGAAGGGCGCATGCGCGCGGGTGGCCTGCAGGCCGATTTGCACATCATGGGATCAAATGGCGGTGTCGCCACTGCGAAAATGGTTGCGGATCGCCCGGTGATCACCATGCTCTCTGGCCCGGCGGCCGGCGTTCTGGGCGGCATTTGGGCCGGCGCGCTCTCAGGGCGCGACAATCTGATCACTTTTGATATCGGCGGCACTTCCGCCGATATCGGCATTGTGACAGCAGGCCGCTTTGCTGAGGCAACCGCGCGCGATACCTGGATTGCGGGCTTTCCCTTGCTGACCCCAATGATTGATATCCACACCATCGGCGCTGGCGGCGGTTCCATTGCACGGCTGGATGCGGGTGGGGCGTTTCGCGTGGGGCCGCAATCCGCCGGCGCCATGCCTGGTCCCGCCGGCTATGGGCGCGGCGGCACGCTGCCTACGGTGACGGATGCGAATATCGTGCTCGGCCGTCTGGATCCTGAGAATTTTCTGGGCGGCGCCATGGCGCTTGATATGGCTGCTGCCAAGACTGTGATTGAACGCTTCGCCGGTGAGATTGGCCTGGCGCCAGACCGCGCGGCGCTTGGCATTCTGACAATCATCAACGCCAATATGGCCAATGCTATTCGCAGCCGTACGGTGCAAAAGGGCATCGACCCCAGGGGCTATGCGCTGGTGGCCTTTGGTGGCGCAGGGCCTTTGCATGCGGTGGAAGTGGCGCAAACGCTTGGCATCAAGGAAGTCATCATTCCACCTGCGCCAGGCATTACCTCGGCCATGGGCTTGCTCACCACTGATCTGAAGTATGATGCGGTGCGCACCTGCTTTCAGTTTTCAAACGCGCCCGATCTTGCACGCATGACGCAAGATTTCACGGCGATGGAAGCCGAGATTGCCGCGCAATTCGCGGCCGATGGGCTTGATCCTGCCTCTGCGCGATATGAACGTGCTGGTGATTTGCGGTATGTTGGCCAGGGCTATGAACTGCGCGTCGCCTTCAATGCCGGTGCAGTAGATGAAGCCGCCTTGGCTGAAGCGCTCACGCGCTTTCATGAGCAGCATCGCGCAGAATATGGCCATGCTTTCACCGACAGCGTGATTGAAATCGTCAATCTGCGCGTCACGGGTTTTGGGCCTCGGCCAAAGCTTGGCAAGCCGCCCGCGCCGGCAAATGGTGGCAATCTTGATCATGCCTTGGTTCGCCATAGCCCAGTGGTTTTTGCGGGGCCGGGCGGTGCGCCCATTGCACCCCCAACCGCGTTTCTACGCCGCGATTTGCTGCCAATAGGCGTGGCCATTCCAGGACCTGTTATTGTCTTGCAGACGGATAGCACTACGGTTGTCCCGCCAGGCAGCACCATCACCGCCGATATCGGTGGCAATCTGATCATCGCGGTTTAAGGATCAGCCATGAACCAGCAGGTAGACCCCGTCACGGCCAGCGTCATTCAGGGCGCACTTGAAAACATTGCCGTTGAAATCGGCTATAAGCTGATGCGCATGTCCTATTCCTCCATTATTCGCGAAAGTGAGGATTTCGGCGCGGCGCTGGTGGATGCGCATGGCAGGGGCTTGGCGGAATCCGCGCAATCCACGCCACTGCAATCGGGCCCCATTCCTGGCTATGTGAAGCATATCCTGAAGACCTTGCAGGCGCGTGGTGATGCGGTGCGGCCTGGTGATGTGATTATGCATAATGATCCCTATGGCGGGGCCTCACACGGCCCGGATGTCGCCTTCATTGTGCCGGTATTCCATCAGGGGGAATTGGTCGGCTTTTCCGGCACCACCGCGCATCATTTGGATATTGGAGCGCTGACGCCCGGGTCTTGCGGCATTGTGGACGCTATTGATGCCTATGCTGAAGGTCTGCAATTCAAGGCCATCAAGGTCTATGATCGCGGCATCCGCAATGATGCTGTCTGGCAGATCCTGCGCGACAATATCCGCGCCTCTGACCTTGTGGTCGGCGATATGGAAGCGCAGGTTGCCGCAAGCCGCATCGGTGCGGAACGCATGGAAGCGCTGATTGCGCAATATGGCCTGCCGACCTTCCGCGCCGCGTGCGAATCCTTGATGGACCACGCCGAACGCCTGATGCGGCAAGCCATTCAGCGCTTGCCGGAAGGGTCTTGGCGTGCGGAGACTTTCATTGATGGCTATGCCGATAGCCCTGATCCAGCCAAGCGTGACCTTCCGATTGTGGCGACAGTCACGAAGCAGGGTGATCGCCTGATTGTTGACCTCACTGGCACCGCGCCACAGGTAAAAGATCGCCCCATTAATATGCCTTTCACCGGCACGGTGGATGTTGCGATTTGGCTCACGGTGCGGTCAGTGCTGTTGGACACTGCCGTACATGGCCATATTCCGGTGAATGAGGGGCTGACGCGGCCAATTGAAATCATCGCGCCCAAAGGCTGCCTCGCTAATCCGGAATTTCCTGCGCCGACAATTGCGCGTTTCTGCCCAGGTAATCAGGTGGCCGATACGGTGATGCGCGCCTTGGCGCAGGCCGTGCCCGATCAGGTTTGTGCGGGGATCGGCAATCTGAAGGTCATCGCGTTTTCTGGCCTGAAGGGCAATACGCATTGGGTGCATATGGAAATCTTCGAAGGCAGCTATGGCGGCCGGCCAGGTGCGGATGGCATGGATGCCGTGGACACGCTTTACGCCAATACCCGCAACAACCCGATCGAGGATATTGAAACCCATTTGCCCCTGCGCGTTGAACGCTATGAATTGCGCGAAGATGCGGGCGGCGCCGGGCAATGGCGCGGCGGGCTAGGCAGCGTGCGCGAATTCCGTTTGCTGAGTGATGGCGGCGCAAGCGTTGAAGGTGAAGGCCATCGCTTCAAGCCCTGGGGCCTGTTTGGCGGGCGCGATGGCGCAACCGCGCGGCTTACATTGCGCCGCGCCGAAACAGGGGAGAGCATCGCCCTTCCTTCCAAGGTTCCCCATATGGCCACAAGGGTTGGCGATATCTTCATCTGCGAAGGACCTGCCGGCGGCGGGTATGGAGAACCCTTCAAGCGCCCGCCCGAGACCGTGCGCGCGGATTTGCTGGATGGGCTGATTTCAAAGACCAGTGCCGAACGCGACTATGGCGTTGCGATCTCCGCGGCGGGTGAGGTGGATGTTGTGGCGACCCAACGGCTTCGTGCCGGGCGCGGATTAGGCTAACTCAGCGTTACGCTGTTCCATGGAATGGCGTTACCCCTGATTGCGCTTTTGGCATGCAGTTGCCACGATTTGAATGTTCTGCACGCCTTTCGCCGCCACCTTCCCTTGGTCAAGGTAAGCGCCCGCAAAGCATCGCCTTGGCCAACCGATCATCGCCCAGGCGTTCCCTGCTATTCCAAACTCGCCGCCAGACCTTCGCGATAAGTCGGATAGCGCCATTGAATGCCCAAAGCTCCCTTGGTAGCCGTATTCGCAACGCGGCGATTTTCTGCCCAGAAGGATAGCGCCATGGGCGACATGCTTAAGCGCGCTTCTTCAAACGGAATGGCCGGCGGTGGCGCCATGCCCAAAAGCCGCGCCGCTTCCGCCATGACGGCCGCGCTTTCCGCCGGCTCATCATCCACAAAATTCAGCACGCGGCAGGCAGGTTCAGATGGGTTGCTGATGGCGGCCATCACCGCATGGGCAATGTCATCGCGATGAATGCGGCCAAAGGCATGGCCGGGCTTCACCACGCGCCGCGCCACGCCAGCGCGTAATTCGGCAAAGGGTGCCCGCCTCGGCCCGTAAATCCCGCCAACTCGGCAAATATCCAGCGCCGCACCCGCAGGCCGCGCCGTGCGCCAGGCCTCCTCTGCCGCCAGTCGCCTTTGGCTACGCGCCTGGCCAGGCGCGGGGGGTGTCGCCTCATCCACCGTGCCGCCGCCACGATCGCCATAAACCCCGGTGGTGGAAAGATAGCCGATCCAGCGCTGATGGCCCGAAGCCAGGGCTGCGGCATGGCGGCGCAGCACCGGGTCTCCCGCCTCATCCGGTGGTATGGTTATCAGCCAATGGCTCGCCGCCGCGAAGGCCGGGCCGGCGGCGTCGAAGCTGATCACCTCAACCCCCGCCGGTGCCTTCACGGCCCCCGGCTGACGCGAGGTGCCAATCACACGCCAACCGGCGCCAGAGGCGGCCTCGGCAACGGCGCACCCGGCATAGCCCAGCCCGGCGATAATCAGTTGACTGTTCTGTTCCATGGTTTTTCCGCCACGCGCCATCATAAAAAGGTTATCTGCTGCGGTCGGATGCTACCATGGCGCGACAGCTGAGCTACATAGAATGTCATGGTTCAGAAGCCCATAAAGCTGATCGGGGTTGCCACGGCGCTTTTGGTTTTGGGCGCGGCAGGCGGTCTGTGGCTTTCGGGCGTGCTTTCCACCGCGCAGGAAGATGCCGCGCTGCCGGTGCCACCTGAGCCGCCTAGGCTCTCCCAGGCGCCAGAATATACGCGCTGCCTTGACCTTTTGCTGGTTGATCCCGCCGGCGCGCGCGGCTTTGCGCGGGATTGGCATATGCAGGGCGGCGGCGAGGGTGCCGCGCAATGCGAAGCGCTCGCGCAGCTCAGCCTTGGGGAGCCGGATGCGGCGGCAGAAGCCTTGGAACGCATCGCAGCCCGCAGTGAAGCAGGGCTCGCCGCACGCTCAGCGGTATTTGGCCAGGCGGCGGAAGCCTGGCGCGCGGCCGGCAAGCCACAACGTGCGGCGGCCGCGGCGAGCCTGGCGCTTGCGCTCACGCCGCAGGATGCGGATTTGCTGCTGGAACGCGCCATGGCGCGCCTCGCGCTCAATCAGGAAGCCAATGCCTTGGCTGATCTTGACCTGGCCGTGGTGCTGGATGCCGACCGGGCCGAGGCCTGGATCTGGCGCGCCGCCGCGCAGCGCCGGTTGGAAAGGCTGCGCCCGGCGGAAGACAGCATCACCTCCGCGCTCCGCCTGGCGCCGCGCAATGTGGAGGCGCTGTTGGAACGGGGCATTCTGCGCCAATTGCGCGGTGAGGCCGAAGCCGCGCGGCGTGATTGGGAAAGGGTGCTGGAATTGGCGCCAGATAGTGCCACCGCCGATCTTGCAGCACAGAATCTGGCACTGATTGAGGCAGGACCGAGCGGACGCTAGTGCGCCCCGTGCCAGGATGGACCGGTTATGCAGCAGGCACAGCCCCTACGCCCTTGTTATATGGTGTTTTCTGAGCCACCGAGTGCCTGAATGCTTCTCAGCGGGAAGCGCGGTTGAACAAAATACCCTAGCGACGCGCCTTTTTTGCCGACCCTCCGCCACGGCGTTCTTCCCATGACCCCCAATGCCTACCATCGGTCGGTAAGCCACGCGCGTCGCAGGGTACAACATTGATAGACGGGAAGTCGCTGACCAGGGCCATGGCGACACCACGCGGGCGAGAATATCCAGCGAGCTGAATGTCGAGCGTGTTTCTGCTCGTGATCCTGATGATACGGCCCCATTCGCCGGCATGTGCGGTGACAATAGGGCCTGACTCATCGCGGGTCAGCCGCACCAAATCGCCCGCCTCTGGAATATGGATCTCCGAGCCATCCGGCCGGCTTTCTACGCGCATTGGGAAATTCCTGACTGACCTACAGGGGTCGCTACCCACAGATTCGCAGTAAACTAGCTCGACGTAAAAATTCATCTAACCACCGCCCGGCTCCATGCTTGGCCGATGGGGCTCTAATCAGCTGGCGCCGAATCGGGGGATGGGGTATCAAGGTCTCCCATGACCCGGTTCGTATTCATCACCGGCGGCGTGGTCTCCTCACTTGGTAAGGGTATCGCTTCCGCTTCGCTCGGCGCGCTGTTGCAGGCGCGCGGTTATAAGGTTCGGCTGCGCAAGCTTGACCCTTACCTCAATGTCGATCCGGGGACGATGAGCCCCTATCAGCATGGGGAGGTTTTCGTCACTGATGATGGGGCGGAAACCGACCTTGATCTTGGCCATTATGAACGCTTCACCGGCGTGCATGCGCGCAAGGCGGATAACTGGACCACCGGGCGCATCTATTCGGATGTGATCGCGGCGGAACGGCGCGGCGATTACCTTGGCGGCACGGTGCAGGTGATTCCGCACATCACCGACAAGATCAAGGAAGTGGTCCAGACCGAAACCGATGGTTATGATTTCGTGCTGGTCGAAATCGGTGGCACCGTCGGCGATATTGAAAGCCTGCCCTTCCTGGAAGCCATTCGGCAAATGGGCAATGAACTTGGCCCGCAGCGCAGCATTTTCATGCATCTGACGCTGGTACCTTACATTTCATCAGCCGGTGAATTGAAGACCAAGCCCACACAGCATAGCGTGAAGGAATTGCTTGGCCTTGGTATTCAACCGCAGATTTTGCTTTGTCGCTGTGATCGGCCGATCCCGGAGAACGAACGGCGCAAGATCGCGCTATTCTGCAATGTGCGCCCGGAAAGCGTGATCCCCGCGCTTGATGCCAGCACGATTTACGAAGTGCCCTTGGCCTATCATGCCGAAGGGTTGGATGTGGAAGTGCTGCGCCATTTCGGCCTTTCCGCCTTTGGTGAGCCCGATATGTCCGGCTGGCAACGCATTGTGAATGCGATTAAATCACCGGAAGGCGAAGTGACCATCGCAGTGGTTGGCAAATACACCAACCTGCTGGATGCTTATAAGTCGCTTTCAGAAGCTTTGATTCATGGTGGCATTGCGCATCATGTGCGCGTCAAGCTGGATTGGGTGGATAGCCAAATCTTTGAAGATGACGCAGCCGCCCTGGCGCGGCTTGAACA
>CAMCEP010000029.1 GCA_945873675.1 Asaia bogorensis | reverse complement strand
ATGCGCGCAAAGGCCGAGAATTCATCCACCATGCGCCCGATATCTTCCACCTGGCGCACAATGGTGTCCGTGCATTGGCGGAAAGTTTCGGGGTCATCCGTGATCTGGCGCAGATAGCGTCGCTTCAGCCTTTCGGCGGAAAGCTGAATGGGTGTCAGCGGGTTCTTGATTTCATGCGCAATGCGCCGCGCCACATCCGCCCAGGCGGCCTTGCGCTGGGCAGATTGCAATTCGGTAATGTCATCGAAGGTCAGCACAAAGCCTGCCACGCGCCCGCCAAGGGTCTCGGCACCAATCCGCGCCAATAAGGTGCGGCGCGCATTGGCGGGGCCAATCAGTATCTCGGCAACACGCGGCCTATCCGGATTGGCGGCCGCTGCTTCAAGCAATTCCGCGAATTCCGGGGCGATGCGCGCAAAGGAAAGCCCGATCGCAGCATCCAGATCGACGCCAAGCTGCGTGCTGGCCGAACGATTGGGCAAAGTCACGCGCCCTTCACTATCAAGCCCCACAACCCCGGCGGAAACGCCGGACAAGACGCTTTCGGTAAAGCGCCGACGCTCATCAATCAGGCTATAGGCATTCATCAATTCGGCACGCTGCGCGCCAAGCTGGCTGGTCATGCGATTAAAGGACCGCGCGAGGCGTGCGATTTCATCATCTGCCTCCCCTTCTTCCACCTTGGTTGCCAGATCGCCGCCGCGCACCCGCTCAGCGGCCAGGATCAGGCGTGAAATCGGCCGCGCGATACGATTGGCCATGAGCAAGCCAATCAGCACCGCAGCCAGCAGCACCAGCAGTGTCGCAATGGCGAAAATCACGAAGAAGGTGATCTGGAGGCTTTCCCGGTTACGATCGAGCTGATTGTATTCGTTGAAGGAAAGCTCAGTCCGCCGCATATGGGCCAGCACGGAAGGATCAAGCGGGCGGCTGATCAGCAGCATCAGGCCGGGCGGGATATTGAGCTGCACCATGGCGCGCACGCGCCCTTCCTCTGCCTCGCTCGGCAGAATTACTACTTCACCCGCGCGTGCTGCCTCCAGCGCCCAGGAAGGCGGCAATTCCGCCAAACCGGAACTGCCCAATCCCGCATTGGCGACCACCTGGCCCAGCACGGGTTCAAAAATGATGGAGCTTGTCAGCCCCCTGAACGCGGTATGCGTTGCCAGCAGGCGGGCAAAGGCCACGCCATTATCGGGCAGCAGCACCTGTGCCGCGCGATTTAGGTCATTTGTCATGGAAAGAATATCGGCGCGGATCGTATTGCGATGCTCATCCAAATAGGCGCGCGAAGCCACCAGAGAAGCTTCAAGCGTGTCGCGCACCCGATCACTGAACCAGGCCTGGATGCCAAGGTTGAAGAACAGCGCTGCAAATGCCGCGACCAAAAGCGCCGGAACGGCGGCGACAACACCAAACAGCAGCACAAGGCGCACATGCAGCCGCGATCCCGCCGCGCCGCGCCGGCGTTCCAGCCACATGCGCGTGAGCCGCGCGGCAAGGGATGCCACCAGCAGCAGCAGAAGCGCGATATTGGCAAGGATGACGCCCGCCAATTGACCCGGCCCCGTTGGCCCAATCGGCGTACCGCCTGAAAGCGCGGCAAAAGTGGCCAGCCCAACGGCCAAGGCCAGTAGTGCCAGGGCTATGGTAAAGACCTTGCCGGTAACAATATCCGCCAGCCGATTAAACAGGCCCTGCGCGCGTGGCGTCCCCTTCCCCAGCTGCAGCGCGGGGTCGGAGGGGCCTTCGGCTGCCATGGCTAAGTCATGCGGCGATGCCGGATCATCATGCGCCGCGCACCACGGGAAGTTCCAATTCCCGCAGCTTCTTCCGCAGCGTATTCCGATTGAGCCCGAGCATGGCCGCCGCCTTGATCTGATTGCCTCTTGTCGCGCTCAATGCCATGCGGAGCAAGGGGCGTTCAACCTCAGCGAGTACCCGGTCGTATAATTCCTTGACCGGCATGCCATCTTTATGGGCCGACATGAAGCTGGCCAAATGGCGTTCCACCGCCTGTTCCAGGGTCATGGGCGCGGCCTGACCATCGGGGCCGGCGACCGGCGCGGCTTCGGCCAATTCCATCGCCACCGCATCGGCGCCGATCACTTCTTGGGGATAAAGGGCCGCCATGCGGCGCATCAGGTTTTCCAATTCGCGCGCATTGCCGGGCCAGGCATGGGCCTTGAGCGCATCCAAAGCCTCGGGCGCCAATTGCTTGGAAGGCAGGCCGGATGCGCGGGCGCGGTCCAGAAAATGCCGCGCGAGCAAGGGGATATCTTCAAGCCGCTCACGCAGGGGGGGCAGGCGGATCGGCACCACATTCAGCCGATAGAAAAGGTCTTCGCGGAACAGCCCTTGGCGGATCTGGTGGCGCAAATCGCGATGCGTCGCCGCCACAATGCGCACATTGGCCTTGATGGGCTGACGCCCACCGACCGTGGTGAACTCACCTTCCTGCAAAACGCGGAGCAAGCGGGTCTGCGCTTCCGGCGGCATATCGCCGATTTCATCCAGGAACAGCGTGCCGCCGGCGGCCTGCTCAAACCGGCCAATGCCGCGATTAAGCGCGCCGGTGAAGGCGCCGCGTTCATGGCCGAACAGCTCCGCTTCAATCAATTCGCGCGGAATCGCTGCCATATTGATGGCCACAAACGGCCCGGCGCGGCGCTTGCCGTAATCATGCAAGGCGCGGGCGATCAATTCCTTGCCCGTGCCGCTTTCGCCAGTGACCATCACCGTCAGGTCGGTGGTCGTGAGCCGCGCTACGGTGCGGTAGATTTCCTGCATGGCGGCGGAACGGCCAATCAGGGGCAGTTTTTCGCCTTCCGCCTCATCAGGTGGTGGCGCATCCGGGGGCGCGGCCAAGGCGCGTTCCACCGTGCCCAAAACTTCCTTCAAATCGAAGGGCTTGGGCAGATATTCGAAAGCGCCGCGTTGGGTTGCCTTGATCGCTGTCGCGAAGGTGGATTGCGCGCTCATGACAATCACGCGCATCTCAGGGCGCACACGGCGGATGCGCGGCACCAGATCAAGCCCGTTTTCATCCGGCATGATCACATCGGTGATGACGAGGTCCCCTTCCCCATCCTCCACCCAGCGCCAGAGTGTGGCGGCCGAGGATGTGGCGCGCACCTGATACCCGGCGCGGCCCAAAGCCTGGCTTAAGACTGTGCGGATGGCGCGATCATCATCGGCAATCAGGATGGTGCGGGATTCATTCATGAGGCGCTCTCCTGCCAACCGGCCGGGGGTGCCGGCATGGAAAGTTTGAATAAAGTGCGTCCCGGACGGGAATCGCATTCGATCAGCCCCCCAAGATCGGTCACCAGCTTTGCCACCAAGGCGAGGCCAAGCCCCTGCCCGCCCCGCTTGGTAGACACAAAGGGTTCAAACAGCGTCGCCTGGATTTCTTCGGGAATGCCCGGCCCATTGTCGCGCACCGTCAATAGCAGCGGCAGATGCACCCTTTCGGTCGAGGTCGGCACGGCAATGCGCACGCCATGCTGATAGGCGGTGGAGAGCACGATCTCACCATGGATCGGGTCCACTGCCTCGGCGGCATTTTTCACAAGGTTCAGGATGATCTGGACCAGAATGTCGCGATTGCCCCAAACGGGCGGCAGCGACGGGTCATATTCCTCAGAGAATTTGAGATGCGCGGCGAAACCGGTTTGCGCAATGCGGCGCACATGATCCAGCACCTGATGGATATTGACCGGGCCCAAATCCACCGGCCGGTCAGAGAATATGTCAAAGCGATCCACCAGGCCGCGAATACGGTCCACCTCATCCTGAATGAGCAGACAAAGCTCCTTATCCGCCTCAGGCGCATTCTGTTCCAGCAATTGCGCGGCGCCGCGAATGCCCGAAAGCGGGTTCTTCACCTCATGCGCCAGCATGGCCGCCATGGCGGAGGCACCGCGCGCCGCGCCACGGAAACTGAGCTGCCGGTCGAGCATTTGCGCCATGGACCCATCCTGCAAGGTCAGCACCACAGCGCCTTCTATTTCATGCAAAGGCGCGCCATGGACGGAAACGCCCCGGCGATTGATGCGCGGGCTTTCCAGGGTAAGGTCGTAATCGGAAACGGGTGAGTCAAACCGCCGGATTTGCGCGAGAACGGCAAAGACACGGTTATCAGGCGGCAGGATGTCACTCAGCTTCAATTGGCAGAGGGCACCGGCGGAAAGCTTGAAGAATTGCTCGGCGGCGCCATTGGCGAAGGTGAAGCGATTCTCGGCATTCACCACCACTGCCGGGACGGGCAAGGCCGCCAGCACCATGGCGCTATCCAGGCGCGGCGTGCTGCGGTTGGTGGCAGCAAGTTTGGCGCGCGCATTCATGCGGCGATCAGCCCTTCCCCGGCTTCGCGGAAGGAATCGCGCACGGCGGTTACACCGCGTTCGATCAGCGGGTCAAAGAAGCCATCAATCAGCCCATGGACCGCTTCCGCCGTGGTCGCGTGATTGACCGCCACGCGAAACTCAGCCGAACCGGGCAAGCCCTTGGAATACCAGGCGACATGCTTGCGCGCGATGCGGATGCCAGGCTCCGTGCCGTGATGCTCCAGCATCAGCGCGTAATGCTCCAGCAGGATGCGCTTCTGTTCGGCAAGCGCGGGTTCCTCGGCGCGGATGCCATGCATCAGATGCGCCGCGACCTGCCCAAGCAGCCAAGGCCGGCCATAGGCGCCGCGCCCGATCATCACGCCATCGGCGCCGGATTGGCGGAGCGCTTCCTCGGCATCCTCGATAGATAGGATGTCGCCATTCGCAATCACAGGGATTTGCACGGCTTCCTTCACGCGCCGGATGAAGGCCCAATCAGCCTGGCCGGTATAGAATTGCTGGCGCGTGCGCCCATGGATGGTAACCATGCGAATGCCGCAGGCTTCCGCGATTCGGGCCAGATTTGGGGCATTCAGGCTGTTATGGTCCCAGCCCATGCGCATTTTCAGCGTGACCGGCACCGGCACGGCCTTCACCATCGCTTCGAGAATGCGCGCGGCGGCGATTTCATCGCGCATGAGCGCGCTGCCGGCGCTCTGCCCCAGCGCCACTTTCTTGACCGGGCAGCCGAAATTGATATCCACCACGGCGGCGCCACGATCCACAACAAGCTTCGCGGCTTCCGCCATGGTTGCCGGGTCGCAGCCGGCCAATTGCACGGAAGCGGGTCCGCCAAAGCCATCCAATTCCGCCATTTTCAGCGTCTGGCGGTTTTCCCGCACCATGGCCTGGGAGGCGATCATCTCCGAAACAACCATGGGCGTGCCAAGCGAGCGCGCCAGTCGCCGGAAGGGCTGATCGGTCACGCCTGACATGGGAGCCAGAATGACAGGGGCCGTAATGGCAAGACCGCCAAGGTCGATCGGCGTAAGAAGAGGCAGCGACATGGCTATGACTCTAGATCCTGCATTTATTTTGAGCAATTTATTCAAAAACATGTCACTCCACAAGGCCTGCTGATGTATTAGGCATAAATCATGCCGTGCCGTGCTGGGCCTCAGTATGCTGCATGGCCGGACTGGTCATGGGGTGACCTAAGCTGACCTTTCGTTTCGGGATCGTTGAATTAAACCTAATGGTTGAATGTAGACACTGCGATATTTCAATCAAAAAAACGCATCACCTGGTCAATGTAACAATTGACAATAGCCACCTGTTAAGGAATTATTAACTCGCCAACTCAAGTCCCCCCCCCCGACTTAGCCTTGGCGTGATGGTCCACCTCTTCACGGTGGAACATTCCGCTTGGGTTGAGTACCTTGAGGAGAATTACAGCCATGCTAAGGCCAAGGAAGGATCAACTCGTCCTTTACGAGAAGTATGCTGTCGCCAGCCAAGCCTATGCGCCCCTCCCCGGTGCTGCAGCTAAGAAACAGGCGCGCTTTGAGGTTCAGGAGCCTAGCCGTCCGGCTCCGCCCGTCAGCAAGACGGTACGGGAGCCCATGTCTACCAGTGCGTCGGAACTCGCATCCATGGTGGTGACAGAATCCTCGAAGTTGGTTCATGGCCAGCAGAACTTGATCCAGGAACTGGTCACCACCTGCCAGAAGCTGCAACAGGAAATTGATTTCTGGAAAAGTAAGGCCGAGTATCTTCGTGTGACGCAAGCAGCCGGGGTCAGCAGCTCCCAAGAAAGCGACCGGATCGAGGCTCTTCGTAAACTTCTGGCGCGCGAATTACACCCGGATGCAGCCAATATATCACCGGAAGAAGCCACCCTAAGAAACTCTCTTTTCAAGACTATTTGGCCGAAGATTGATCAGATCGTCAAAGGCCGCACCGCTAGCTGATGTCTACCTGAAGTACCGAATTCCTGGGTGGCATGGCGCCACCCCTTTACGTTGAGCAAGCCGCCAGGTGCAAATAGCCTGACGTCCACAGGCGCAACAGGGCTCCTAATACAAAAACCTGATGCCGGTCTTTTGAGCGCATCCGCATTTAATATGGATTTAAGGTCGCCCCATGAGCGGTGGGGCGAGGTTCCATCGCCCAATAAACTGCGCGCTTCGTATCAATCGTCACAGACCAGGGTCAGGCAACCGGGTGAAACCTTGCCCGCTGATAATGCGCGAATCTAAAACAAGGAACCTGGCGATGGCTCTCCAACCCTTGGCGAGAAACAAACTTAGCCTCCCCCTTACCGCCCTGTTCGACGACGAGCAGCCTGAGGCGCGAGCCGACTTCCGGCTTCCGTCTTCCAACCGGGGGTGTGCAGCATGACCTTTAGAACGGAATCATTGGCGGCCTATGAGCGTTTCGCGTTCAAGGAGCCGGCCGACGCAACTGCTGCCCCGTTTATCCCCGGCATGCAGTTCAGGGTTGAAAAAGAAAGGCCCATACGGCCGCCCCCACCCGCCAGCAAACAAATCAGGGAGCCTGCCTCGGCTGCTGCGACACATCTTGCGGCCGTCGCCTCGGTTGATTTCTCAAACCTGCCGCAGGGTCAGCGATACGCCCTGAGGCAATTGGTTGAGATTTCAGAGAATTTACTGAGGGAGCGTGATGCCTGGAGGGCGCTGGCGGAAAACCTATCCTCAGAACAGCCCCAACAACCCGAAGGCTTGGAGAAGGGTAAACGCATCGAAGCCCTGCGCAGGCTTTTGGCGCGTGAACTCCATCCGGACACGGCCAAGCTGTCCCCGAAGGAGGGGGCGATATTCAATGCCCTGTTTCAACGCCTATGGCCGCAGATTGACAGGATCGCCAAGGGGCAAACCGCCCTGTGACGCACGTGTCAAGCATGCGCCGGCCCGCTTCACATGACTTCACGGCGGCGCATCACACGCTAGACTGGCTGCATGAAAACTCTGGCTCTTCTTCTCTCGGCCGGTCATGGCAGCCGTTTTGGCGCGGCGCGGCCCAAGCAATTCCTGCCCCTGCTGGGCCGGCCTGTGCTGCGCCATGCCGCCGAGGCGCTTCTGGCCGAAGGCATGGTGGCCGCCCTGCAACCCGTGGCCCCGGCTGGTGAAGAAGCCTTTGTGGCCAGCCTGTTGGAAGGCTTGCCCTGCCTGCCAGTGGTGACCGGTGGCGCCACGCGCGAAGACAGTGTGCGCGCCGGGCTCGCGGCCATCGCAGCTGAGGCGCCGGACCTTGTGCTGGTGCATGACGCCGCCCGCCCGGTGATCCCGAAGGGCACCATCCCTGCCCTGCTCGCCGCGCTTGAAGCCCATGCCGGCGCCATCCCAGCCCAGCCGGTGGCCGATACGCTGAAGCGCGTGGCGGGCGGGCTGATTGAGGCCACCGTCCCGCGTGAGGGGCTATACCGCGCCCAAACCCCACAAGCCTTTCGGTTTGAAGCGCTGCGCGCGGCCCATGAAGCCCGCGCCGGGGCGGTCACGGATGACGCCTCCCTGCTCGAAGCGCTCGGGCAGGCAGTTGCCATCGTGCCGGGCAGTGAGCGTAATGTGAAAATCACCTGGCCCGAGGACCTTGCCCGCGTGGAAACTGACATGATGGCCCGCATGCTGCCGCGCACCGGCACTGGCTTTGACGTGCACCGCCTGGTAGCTGGCCGCCCCTTGATACTTTGTGGCATCACTGTCCCGCATGAGCTTGGTCTTGATGGACATTCTGATGCCGATGTCGGACTGCATGCGCTTTGTGACGCGATTTATGGTGCTTTGGCGGAAGGTGATATCGGGCGCTGGTTCCCTCCATCCCAGGCTGATTGGAAGGATGCCGATAGCGCGGCCTTCCTGCGCCATGCGGCCGGGCGTGTTGCGGCGCGCGGCGGTGTACTCGTCCATGTCGATGTAACGTTGATTTGCGAAAGGCCCAAAATCGCGCCCCACGCGGATGCCATGCGCGCGCGGATCGCGGACTTGGCCGGGATGGATGTGGCGGCGGTGTCCGTGAAGGCGACCACCACGGAACGGCTTGGCTTTACCGGACGCGGTGAGGGCATCGCAGCCCAGGCGGCCGCAACCATTCTACTGCCAGGGTGACGCGGGTTCAGCCGACGCCTAACCCTTCTTTCGGTGGGTTGGCGATAAGCTTGGCATAGGCCGCGGCTTCCTGTGGTTTGCCAATCAGATAGCCTTGCGCGCTATTGCAGCCTTCCAGGATCAAAAGCCGCATCTGGTCCGGGGTTTCGACCCCCTCAGCGGTGACCGCAATGCCGAGGCTGCGCCCCAGTCCGATTACCGAACGCAATATCGCCAGGCTTTGTGCGCTTTCCGGCAGATCCCGGATGAAGGACCTATCCACCTTCAGACGGTCAAAGGGGAAGGAGCGAAGCTGCGTCAAGGAAGAATAGCCAGTCCCGAAATCATCCATCGCGATATGGCAGCCAAGGGCGCGGATGGCGGCCAATTGCGCCGGCGCATCACCGCTGGCGGGCAGCAACACCGTTTCCGTCACTTCCAGTTCCAGGCGATTGGGGGCCAGGCCGGTTTCCGCCAGTGCTGCACGTAAAGTTTCCACCAAGCGCCCGTCCTTGAACTGCGCCGGGGCGATATTGACCGAAATGGCAATGTCGTCCGGCCAGCTTGCCGCGCTACGGCAGGCCTCGCGGATGACCCAATCGCCAATCCGCCCCATCAGGCCGAGTTTTTCAGCCAGGGGCAGGAAATCATTCGGTGGGACCAGGCCGTCTTCAGGGTGCCGCCAGCGAATAAGCGCTTCAAAACCCGTCAAACGGCCCGCAGGCAGCGCGATAATCGGCTGATAAAACAATTCAAATTGATGGCTACATACGGCGCTGCGCAGCGCGGTTTCGGCACTACGCTGTGCCCTGGCGCGGGCATCCATATCTGCACTGAAGCGGCACCAGCGGGGGGTGACTTCACCCTCCCCCTCAAGGCTTGACCGCGCGAGGCCCGCGCAGCGCAGCAGTGCGGGGGCATCTTTGCCATCTTCGGGCGCCAGGACAAAGCCAAGCCGAGGCGTTACGGCAACCGTTTCGCCAAGAACCAGATAGGGATGCGCAAGCAAGCCCGTCAGACGCTGTGCCATGGCTTCCGCCTGTGACGACAGGGTTGCGCCGGTTTGCAAAATGGCAAATTCATCCCCGGCGAGGCGCGCTACGAGATCCGTGCCGCGAATGGACGCCGAAAGACGGCGCGCCGCAGCACGCAGCAATTCTTCCTGCGCGGCATGGCCAAGACTGGCCGAGACATGGCGTAAACCATCAAGATCAAGCACATGCACGGCGATGCTGGGCGAACGACGCCCGGGGCGGGCAAGTGCTGTACTGACACGCGCGGAGAACATGGCGAAATCCGCAAGGCCAGTGACGCTATCTAGGCCGCCGCCACCCGGCAAGCTGTTGAGACCTTGAATCGCCAAGGCCCATGTCCCGGTCCCCGCTTGGCGAATGGTGAAGGAAAGCCCTGGCGCGCCTTCAAAGGTGACTTCCCGCTCATCCTCCCCAGGGTTCCAGGTGGCGGCAGCGCAGGCTTGCACCAGGGCCGCAGCGGCATTGGGTTCCAGCCTGGGACTGCCATCCAAAAGATCGGATAGGCTGGCGAAGCGGTTGGCGGTGCCACGCCCAAGGCCAAGCAGGCCAAGCGCGCCCTGGCCAAGGGCGCCAATTTGTAAGCTAGTGTCGAAGGTCAGGCGATTATCCATCAGGCTGAGCCAGCCCATGGCCTGACGCTTGGGGCGTGAATGCTGGCGCCTTTGCCCCATGGGCTCGGGCGCCAGGTCAAGCACAGTCTCATGCACGTCACTCCAGAACGGTTCCGCCTCAGGGAAGGCCTGCAAGGCCAAAGCGGCTTCGTCCGCTATAAGCGGAGGAGGTGAAGGAAGAGTGGAAAGTGTGATTCTATGCACATATACACGCATAAGTTGCTGTTCTTACTTTGTCCATTCCATAATGAAAATGCATTGCAAAATGCGAAAGAAAATTGTCAAAAAAAGAGGGCCACTCCATTGGAGTGGCCCTTAGGCAAGGTTGAGGAAGGCTAAGCTGCCAGGAGCGGGCTATCCCGCTACCAGACGGACTAAGCTATGCATCAAGCGTGCCAGAGATTCCGGCGCAGTTTCGGCGGCAAAGCAGTCGGCCTTTAACTCGCGCGCTCAAGAATTGAGACATAATTCGCGACCGCCGCGCCGCCCATATTGAAGACCCCGGCCAAATCTGCACGCGGGAGTTGCATGGCACCCGCTTGCCCGCAAAGCTGCATCGCCGCCAGCACATGCATGGAAACGCCAGTCGCCCCAATTGGGTGGCCCTTGGCCTTCAGCCCGCCCGAACGGTTCACCGGCAGCTTGCCGCCGGCTGATGTCCAGCCTTCCAAGGCGGCTCTGCCGCCCTTGCCCTCAGGTGCCAGCCCCATCGCCTCATATTCAATAAGCTCGGCGATGGTGAAGCAATCATGGGTCTCCACAAAGGAGAGGTCACCAACACCAACGCCGGCCTGTTCATAGGCGCGCTGCCAGGCGGTGCGCGCGCCATCAAAGCGGATGATATCGCGGGCCGCGATGGGCAGGTATTCATTCACCTGCACAGCAGCGCGGAAGCGCACTGCCTTGCCCATGCTGCGCGCCGTCTCAGTATCGGCCAGCACCAGCGCCGCCGCGCCATCTGACACCAATGAGCAATCCGTGCGCTTCAAGGGGCGCGCCACATAGGGGTTTTTCTCGCTTTCGTTGCGGCAGAAATCGAAGCCAAAATCCTTGCGCATCTGCGCCCAAGGGTTGTCCACGCCATTCTTGTGGTTCTTGGCCGCGATCATGGCGAGCGCATCGGATTGATCCCCATGGCGCTGGAAATAGGCTTCCGCAATACGGCCAAACACGCCGGCAAAGCCGCCTTCAATGTCGGATTCCGTCTTGCGATAGGAAGCGGTCAGCAAAATCTCGCCAATCTTGGGGCCGGGGGTCGCCGTCATTTTTTCGGCACCCACCACGAGCGCGAAGCGGCCACGCCCGGCGGCGATGAAATCCCGCGCGCCATGGATGGCGGCGCTGCCCGTGGCGCAGGCGTTTTCATAGCGCGTGATAGGGCGGAAGCGCATTTCCGGCACGCTTTGCAACAGCAATGAGGCAGGGAAGCCCTGCGGCGTGAAGCCTTCGCCAAAAATGCCGACAAAGCCGGCATCAATCTCGGCGGGGGAAATCCCCGCATCCTCGATAGCGGCGCGGGCCACGCGGGCGATCAGGCTTTCCAGATCCGGTTCGGCTTCGAGTTTGCCAAAGGGGCTATGCGCCCAGCCGATGATTGCAGCCTCGGTCATGGTGTTTCTCCAGGGAAGACGAGCTTTTTCTAACCAATTCAGGCAGGCTTCGAAAGAGCAGGAAGCGATCTGTTCGGCTTTATTGAAGCGGCAGTTTCAAGGATGGCAATGGGCTAAAAGCGGGTTTGGGTGCGCTGATGGGCGCAAGCGGAAGCGGCGCTGGCAGCGCCTCATCCGGGCTGGGTTCCTCCTCAAGCGCAATTTCGGCGGCCATCAGGGCAATATGGGCCGTAATGGCGGCATCAACTGGCACGCGCTGCAAAGGCCCCGGCGCCAGAAGCTGCGCCCGCCCCATTTCAAGCGAAGCACCCTGCACCAGAATGGCGGCGCGGCCTTCCACCAATATGTCAATCGCGGTGAAATGGGATGGCGCTGCTTCCTGCCGGATGGCGACGCCGTCAACAAGGTCCCCAACGCGATAGGCGCGGCCCTGAAACACCACACCCTGATCGGGCAGCAGCAGCAAATCCTCGCGCGGCGCCATATTCCCAAGAACACCGGGCAGAACCCGGATAAGGGGGCCACGATAGGGAATATTCCTTATGCCAAGCACGCGCTGAAACGGCGCAACGCCGGGGGTGACGGCCAGGAGCATCATGCCAGGCCCAAGCCGGGCGGCAAGTCGATCCCCGCGTGAGGTCATGACCCGCGCATCGGCGGCTATTCCCTTCATGCTGCTGATCACCTGTCTCCCTGATGTTCCTGCTGAATTACTGTTCCTTTCATTAACATCTCGCCCATCATGGTGAATAGAGGCAAGGCGCGGCACGGGACATGCTGAGCCAGCATCCGAATGGACCGTTCTGGATGGATATCTCACCCCATGCCGCTTGACCTTTCGGCCCTGCCCGCTGCCCCCGAAACACGCCCAACCCTGGCTGAGGCCATTGCGGCGGCCTTGGCTGAGGCGATCACCAGGGGTGAAATGCCCCCCGGCACGACGCTGGAAGAAGAACGCCTGGCACTGGCCCATGGCGCATCCCGCACCCCGGTGCGCGAAGCCTTGCGTCTGCTGGTCGCAACCGGCCTCGTGGAGCAGCGCCCGCGGCGCGGCGCGGTGGTGGCGCGGCCTGAGCCAAGGCGTGTGGCGGAGATGTTCGCTGCGATGGCGGAGCTTGAGGCGATCTGCGCCAGGCTTTGCGCGGATGCCTTGCTGCGCAGGGAAAAAACCAAATTGAAGGCGCGGCATGAGGCAATGGCGCGGCTGGTTTCAGTGCAGGATGTGGCGGGATATCGCGCGGCCAATGTGGCGTTCCATGAGGCGCTCTATCAGGGTGCTGGCAATGCCTATTTGGCGGAATTGGCCGAGGTGACGCGCCGGCGTCTGGCCCCCTTTCGCGCGGCGCAGCTTGGGGGGAAGGATCGGCTCGCGGCCTCTCATGCGGAACACGGCGCCATTGTTGCGGCGATTTGTGCGGGTGATGGCGCGGCGGCGGCGGCAGCGATGCGCGCCCATTTGGCAGCGACCGAGGGCAGCCTGGGCGTGATGGCCGGTGGTGAGGCACGCCTTTGAAACCCGCCGCACGCTTGGGCAGATGCATCTCGGCCCGCCCAAATTGTATGCAGAACTGTATACAATTGGCGCCTCCAGCCCGCTTTTCGTGCGGCACGCGGTTTGCGGATGGGCGGTTATGAAGTTGACCACCCTTCCCTTCCAACGCGCCGCGCTGCATGGCGCCTATGGCGCCGGGCTGACCCCGCAGGCTGTCATGGCGGAGGCGTTGCGCCGACTTGAAGCCGCCGATGATCCCGGGATTTTCCTGGACGTGGCGCCGCCAGAGGTGATCGCGGCAGCGATCAGCGCCCTGCCCGGCTTTGACCCGGTGGCCTATCCGCTTTGGGGCCTGCCGGTGGCGGTGAAGGATAATATCGCCCTGGCCGGCCGGCCCATGACTGCCGCCTGCCCGGATTTCAGCCATGTACCGGCCGAGGATGCGGAAGTGGTGCGCCGCCTGCGCGCGGCGGGTGCCATCATCCTGGGCAAGACCAATCTTGATCAATTCGCGACTGGGTTGGTTGGCGTGCGCACGCCTTATCCCGTGCCGCGCAATGCCATTTCGGCTGAGCATGTGCCGGGCGGGTCATCTTCCGGTTCGGCGGTTGCCGTGGCGCGCGGGATTGTGACGCTGGCGCTGGGGACGGATACGGCGGGGTCTGGCCGCGTGCCGGCGGCGCTGAATGGCATTGTCGGGTTAAAACCGTCAGTTGGTGCGGTTTCCACGCGCGGCGTGGTGCCGGCCTGCCGCAGCCTTGATTGCGTTTCTGTCTTCGCGACGTGCCTTGAAGATGCCTGGGCGGGCTTTGCCGTCTTGGCGGGTGAGGATCGCGCTGATCCCTTCAGCCGGCCAATCACTTGGCGTGAACCGGGCATTGCGCCAGCGCGCATCGCCATCCCCCGCGCAGCCGATACGCATTTGGATGATGCCGCCGGTCGCGCGGCCTGGGTGGCGGCTTTGGGCTTGCTGCCTTCAGCGCAGGAAGCAGCGATTACCGACATGCTGGATGCCGCCAAGTTGCTTTACGAAGGCCCATGGGTTGCGGAACGCGCGGCGGCTTTTGGCGATTTCGCGCGCGCCCATCCCGGCGCGCTGCATCCGGTGACGCAAAAGATCATTGATGGTGCCAATGGCTTCAGCGCCGTGGATGCCTTTCGTGGCATGTATAAGCTTGCCGAATATCGCCGCGTGGCCGAGGATTTCTTTGCCGCGCATGATGTGCTGGTGGTGCCTTCAGTGCCGTGTTTCCCAACGCTTGCGGCGCTGGCGGCGGACCCCTTTGCGCCCAATGCGCGGTTAGGGGTTTATACGAATTTCGTCAATTTGCTTGACCTTGCTGCACTTGCGCTGCCGGGGCCAAAGCGCCCGGATGGCTTACCTGCGGGCATTACGTTGATTGGCCCGCGCGGCACAGATGCAGCGCTGATGGCCTTCGCACAGGAATTCACGCGCCGTCAGGCGGCAGCAGAAAAGGCAGTGGCCGCATGATCGAAATTGTCGCTGTTGGCGCGCATCTTTCGGGCCTGCCGCTTAACCATGAATTGGTATCCGAAGGCGGCGTGCTGCGCCGCGCGGTGCTGACCGAGCCCTGTTATCGGCTTTATGCGCTTGCGGGTGGCCCGCCGCGTCGGCCTGGGCTGTTACGTGTCGCGCCCGGTACAGGCGCCGCGATTGCGACCGAGGTTTGGGCTTTGCCCGATGATGGCTTTGGCCGCTTTGTTTCTCGCATTCCCGCCCCGCTTGGAATTGGCACGCTGCTTTTGGCTGATGGCAGCAGGCCCAAGGGTTTTCTGGTGGAACCGGAAGGCTTGCAGGGTGCTGAGGATATTACCCGTTTTGGTGGCTGGCGCGCCTTTCTCGCCAGCATCGCAACCCCCGCTTGAGGCTTCAACAAAGGAGAATTCATGATGCAACGTCGTCATCTTCTGGGTGCTATTGCGCTGGCACCCCTCGCCGCCCCTTCCATTGCGCGGGCGCAAGCCGCACGCACGGTGAAAATGGGATCGCTCCGGCTGATCCATTCCATGACGCCGCATTTCTATCAGCGCTTCGCGCCGGCGGGTCTCACGATTGAAATCACCACTTTTGACAGCCCGACAGACAGCAAGAATGCGGTTGTCACGCGCAGCGTGGATTTCGCTGGCTTCGGCATTGCGGCAGGCACGCTTGGTGCTGCGGCGGGTGAACCCGTTGTGGTTGTTGGCGCCTTCTGCAATCGCGGCATGGGCGTGATTGCCAAGGCAGGGTCGGGCATCAGCAATATTGCTGGGCTGCGCGGGAAGCGCATTGGCATTTGGCCTGGTTCCACCCAGGAAGTGTTTATTCTGGAGCGGCTGCGCCAAAGCGGCATGACGGTACGCGATGTTACCAGCGTGCGCGTGCCCTTCGGCGAAATGCACGCCATGCTCTCCCGCGGCGATATTGATGCCTATGTGGGCGCCGAACCCGGCCCAGGGCTTTCGCTTTCATCCGGTGTCGGCCAATTGGTTGAATACCCCTATGGCACTGCCATGGGTGGGCTGAACATGATTTTCGCCACCTCTGAGGCGATGATCGCGCAAGACCCTGCCCTGGTGCGGACCATGCTTGGCATTCACCGCCGCGCCAGCGAATACATGATGGCGAATAAGGCCGAAGTGGCGGAAGCGACCGTGCGCATTCTGGGCGCGCAGCGCGCTGCCGTTGACCGCGCCTTGGCCGAAAACAATGTCGAATATATCTGGAAGCTTGACGATACGGTGATCACGCAGGCGCGCGCCTATGCCCAGCAAATGCTGGAAATGCGCCAGATCCGCGCCTTGCCGAATTTCGACAAGTTCCTGAACGCGCGCTTCTCGAATGAAGTCGCGACTTCCTGAAGGCTGAGGAAATGAGCGCGAGTGTAGCCGCCGAAGGATCGGCTGAAGAAAAGAAGTCTCGGCCAAGGGGAATGCTCTGGCCGCGGCTGAAGACTTTTATGCTCGCGCTCGTGGTGCCTTTGGCCCTGCTATTGGGCTGGCATCTGGCGGTGAAGGCGGGGATGACGCGGCTTATCCCCTCGCCCGCTGATGTTGCTGAATATATGGTTGATTTCGCGGTTGGCGGCATTTGGGATGATGCGTTTTCAGCGACGCTGCATCTCCATCTTTTTGCTTCCATGACACGGGTTTACGGCGGCTTTGCCTTGGCGGCCCTTGTTGCGGTGCCGCTTGGGCTACTAATCGGGCGCAATGAAAAGGTGCGCGCGCTGCTGGACCCCTTCCTGCAATTGATGCGCCCTATTCCGGTGACGGCCTGGCTGCCGCTTTCCATGATCCTGTTCGGGCTTGGGCCGCGTTCGGCCTTCTTCCTTGTGTTTCTGGGCGCTTTTTATCCCATTCTGCTGAATACGGTGTTCGGTGTGCGGAGCGTGGAAAAGCGCCTGTTTGAAGCGGCATCCATGCTGGGCTGTTCCGGCACGGCGCAATTCTTCCGCGTGGTGCTGCCGGCATCACTCCCTTCCATCTTCACCGGGCTCAGGCTTGGCCTTGGGCTTGCCTGGTTCGTGATTGTGGTGGGCGAAATGACAGGCGTGCCGCAAGGGCTTGGCGCCGTGATCATGGATGGTCGCACCTTGTCACGCACTGAATTGGTGATTTGCGGCATGATCGTGATCGGCATTGCCGGCTTCATTTCCGACCGCATTGTGGTTGCCATCATGAACCGTCTGCTGCGCTGGAGCCCTTCGCACCATGGCTGAGCTTCCCATTCTTGATCTGCGCAATGTCGGCAAGGTCTATGAGCTTAACGATCAGCGCATTGAAGCCTTGCGGGATGCCAATCTGGTTGTCGAAAAAGGCGAATTCGTTTGCCTGATCGGCGCTTCGGGCTGCGGCAAATCCACCTTGCTCCGCATTGTCGCGG
>CAMCEP010000028.1 GCA_945873675.1 Asaia bogorensis | reverse complement strand
GGCGTATAGGGCACAATCATGCGCACGGCGCGATTGGGAAAGCCGCTTTGCGCCCGGGCATTGACAGCAAGCAATAGGGCGGGCGCGGCCAAAGCCGTGCGGCGGGTGAATTTCATGGTGTTTCTCCCTTTGGGTATTGAGAGTAGTCTGCCTGATCGAGAGATTTTTGCCAGGGGTCGCACATAGTGATCTTGTGTCAATGAAAAACCGATATTGAAGGTGACCCCTTAATGCGCGTGATCCCGCCCATGACACATCAGCGCCAGGACGTTTTCCAAGGTTTTTCGCGCCGTGCCCTATTCGCTGCCCTGCTCGCGGCGCCCGCCTGTGCTGAGACCAATGCGAATCCCGTCATTCTTCAAGGGGGCATCGGCCGCAATCCAGCGGGCCCCAATATGGCGCTTTATGCCGATGCGCTGGGTATCTATCCGCGCGCCGACCGCAGCACTTGGTGGCGGCCAAGCCATAGCGTGGACGGTTTTTCTCGCCTAGATGAGATTTTCCCGAGCGCGATTTCTGCCGCGCCTGCCACTGCCAGCCCCCTCCGGCGCGCCGGTGCCGAGCTCGCAATTTCCTATGATGGTACGCCAAACCTTGGTGCCGGGCGCTTCGGGCTGACTGCCTATCTGGCGCGCAACCCCACCACTGGATTGCTGATCGCGAAAGATGGCGAAATACTGGTTGAACGCTACCAATATGGTCGCACCGATCAGCATCGCCTGACGTCCTTTTCCATGGCCAAAACGCTGATCGCCATGCTTATCGGTATCGCGGTGCAAGAAGGCCGCATCAAATCCATCGACGATACCGCGGAATTCTACGTTCCCGCCTTGTCCGGCACGGAATATGGCGCAACACCCATCCGGCATTTACTGACCATGTCATCCGGCGTCGCTTTCCGTGAAGAATATGACGGCACTGATGACTCCGCGCGGCTTTCCGCACTTAGCTTCCGCCGGCAAAGCGCCGGTGGTGCCGCGGTGCCGCCCAATTTCAACCAGCGCATCGCACCACCCGGCCAGCGTTGGTATTACGCATCGGGCGAGACTTTCGTGCTTGCGCTGCTGCTGCGCCAGGCCCTTGGTCGTTCCATCGCCGATTATTTTAGTGAGAAAATATGGCGGCCCATTGGTGCGGAGGCACCGGCAAGCTGGCTGACCGATGCCTCGGGCCTGGAGATCGGCTATATGGGCTTCAATGCCGTGCTGCGTGATTATGCCCGGCTTGGCATGATGTTGGCGCGCGGCGGGGAAGCGCAGGGCCGTCAGCTTATCCCCCCGGCCTGGTTCAGGGAAATGACGCGCGCGCATTTTCCGCCAAATGCTACGCGGCGCTATTACGGCTATGGTTTTCAGACCTGGGTCTTTCCCGCCATGGATGGCAGCTTTGCCTTGCTTGGTGCGCGCGGGCAGGCAATGTTTGTAGACCCGGCAAGGCGGCTTATCCTGGTGCATACCGCGGTGCGGCCTGATGCTCGCGATCCTGGCGGGGCAGAAACCAATGCCCTCTGGCGCGGCGTACTCCGCGCCGTGTGACCCATGGCGGTGCCTACCTAAACGAACGATCCGCCGCTATCACTCAGGCTGCGACGTACCAGATGCCGAACCAGGCTCGACAAAGCGCCGGCTATCCATGGTGATACTCACGGCGCGCCCTTGGCGGCAATTGCTCATGCAGGCGCTATCTTCCGTGTCTGGCCGCGCTTCCAGCACAAAGCCATCGCGATTGGGCATGGCGATGTTGCGCAGGCTTGTCGCATCCATCTTGTCGTCTTCGCCAATCAGCTCATTCAAGAACAGTACATAGGCGGTGA
The DNA here is from genome assembly GCA_945873675.1 of Asaia bogorensis. Taxonomy (GTDB): domain Bacteria; phylum Pseudomonadota; class Alphaproteobacteria; order Acetobacterales; family Acetobacteraceae; genus Neoroseomonas; species Neoroseomonas bogorensis_C. Next base: position 15,491 of record CAMCEP010000028.1, on the reverse strand, counting down.
TGGCGTAGTATTCGTCATTGGAAAGGCTTTGCGGCGCGGCATAAGGCATGGCGCGGCGGATATAATCAAAGACACCCGGCGCATGCTGCCAGAAGGAACCGATAGTGCGCTTCGGCTGATCAGACCGCAGGCTACCACGCCCACCCATCAGCGCGGGCCAGCGTTCCAGCCCCTCACCGAAATCGCCATGGCAGGCAGCGCAATGGGTGACGTAAAGCTCCTCACCTTCTTTCGCGGTACCGCTGCCGGGCGGCAGGTTATGGCCATCACCGCGCACGGCGATATCCCAGCCGGCGATTTCCGCCGTTGTTGCGGCGCGGCCGATGCCTGGGATGGGTGCCGGAAGCGCTGCCGCACTGGTGGGCCAGGCGATATCGGCGCGCGTTCTATCGCCCGGAGGTGCCGTGAAGGGGCGATAAATTTCGCTGATGGCCGCTGAAGAATTGGGCGTTTGCTGCGCCTGCACAATTCCAGCAATCAGGATGATGGCTACGGCGCAGCCCGCAATCTTAAGCATCAATCTGGACATTCACCACCGTCCCGTCGCGGTCAACCAGCCAGGTATGAATGCTGTTCTTGTGATAAATGCTTTCGGTTCCGCGCGCGCGCCGCAAGGCGGTGATGGTGGGCTGCACGCGCCCGGTTTCATCCATGGCGCGGCTTTGCAGATACGCGGTCTGGCCTTCAGCCCATTCCCAAGGAATGCGAAAACGTGTGAGTGCCTTGGGTAGCACCGGGTCCTGTAAGGTTGCGCTGCGCCAATTATCGCCGCCATCCACACTCACATCCACGCGCGTGATGCGCCCGGCGCCAGACCAGGCAAGGCCAGAGATGTCCACGAAGCCCGGGCGCCCGCGCAGCGGTTTTTCGGGGCAGGGTGCGGTGATGACCGAATTCACCTCATTCACAAAGGTGAATTGGCGGGAAAGGCCATCGGGCATCAAATCCGTATAGGTGCGCGTTTCCCAACGCGTGAACCAGGGACGATCACCGATTTCAATGCGGCGCAACCACTTGATCCACATATTGCCTTCATAGCCAGGCAGCACGAGCCGTACGGGATAACCCTGCTGTGGGCGCACTGCCTCACCATTCTGGCCAAAAGCGATAATGGCATCATCAAGCGCTTTGGATAGCGGGATGGACCGCGCCAGATGCGCCGCATCGGATGCTTCCGCCAATAGCCATGAAGCGCCTGCACGAAGTCCCGTTTGGGCCAGTAATACCTTCAACGGCACACCAGTCCATTCCGAACAGGAAAGCATGCCATGGGTGAATTGCACGCCAGACATTTGCGCGCCGCGCCATTCCATGCCGCCATTGGCTGGGCATTCGATGAAATGAATGCGCGAGACTGATGGCAGGCGCTTCAGATCTTCCAGCGTGAAGATCAGCGGGCGTTCTACCATGCCATGGATCATCAGCCGATAATCTGCAGGGTCTATATCCGGCACGCCGCCATGATGGCGTTCAAAATGCAGCCCGGATGGCGTGATGATGCCATGCATATCCGCCAGCGGCGTGAAGGAGACTGAAGAAACCCGATCAGGCGTCAACCACGGCACATAGCGGCGCAGTGCGGTTTCATGCCGGCTGCGCGTGCCATAGGTTTCCTCGATCACACCGGGGCCAAGGTTGCGGGACCATTCGGGCAGGTTTGGCGGTTGGTTTTCGGCATTGCCGGCGGCCTGCGCGATACCGCCGGCGCTGGCCAAGCTCGCCGCGCCGGCGGCCCGCAGCAAACCGCGCCGAGAGGAGGATTTCCGGTCTCTTTCAAGACTCATTGCGGCTTCCCCTGGACAGTGCCTCTCACCACCTGTTGGTCATTGAACATCGCCAGGATGATCAGGGCTTTGTCCCTTGACCCTATTTCATCCGAACATCTCATCCGTGATGCTGTCATACCAGCCATCGGCATAAAGCGCTTCAAGCTGGCGATGTTCTTTACGCCGTTCGGCCGTCAGCGCCGCATTGCGCGGGCTGATCCCGCCGGAGCCTTCAACCTCGGCAAAGCCATTCGGGCCGGGGCGGAAGACGCCGACAATCGAAATACCGTAATCAGCTCCAACATGGCTGTAGCAGGTGTTGAAGAAGGTTGCGGATGGTGGCGCGCGGCCAGCGAGAGATGCGGCGATGCAGGCCACCGCATGCTTGGCATGCGATGATGCGACATAGCCTGATTTCGGCATGGGGGCGGCGATGGTGGCATCGCCCAGCACATGGATGCCTTCCACCTGCGTGCTTTCGAGCGTTGCGGGCTTGATCGGGCACCAGCCCGATTGATTGGCTAGCCCCGCATCGCGCGCGATCTTCGCCGCCATTTGTGGGGGAATGACATTGACAACATCGCCCTTCAGCTTCTCGCCGAATTCTGTTTCCACTTCCATGGCGGCGGCATTCACCCGCGTCACGCGCCCATCATTGGAAGCGCCACGCCATTCGATGATGCCGGGGTAGAGTTCCTGCCACGCGTCCTGAAATAGCGGTTGCTTGGAAAAGCCATTCTTCGCATCAAGCGCAATCAGCTTGCTCCGCGGTTTGGCGCGCTTCAAATAGTCGGCAACCATGCTGATCCGCTCATAAGGGCCGGGCGGGCAGCGGAAGGGATTATCGGGGATCACCATCACAAACCTGCCGCCATCAGGCATGGCTTCAAGCTGACGGCGCAGCAGCGAAATCGGTTGCAAGGATGGCACCCAGCCATGCGGCATGCGTTCGCTGGCCGCTTCATCATAGCCTTCAATGGCACCCCAACGCAGGTCAATGCCAGGCGACATGATCAGCCGATCATAAGGCACCTGCGCCCCATCCGCGAGGCGGACCTGCTTAGCCGCGGCATCCACCGCCACCACGCTTTGATGCACCACACGCACACCGCGCGCGGCGAGCTTTTCATAACCGAAGGTGATGGTGTTGATATCGCGCCGCCCGGCGAGAACCAGATTGCCATAAGGGCAAGTGGTAAAGGTCCGACTGCGTTCAATCAACGTAACGTCAAGCGCGTGGAAATTGTCACGCGCGAAACGCGCGGCGGAAGCGCCACCAAAGCCACCACCGATGATGACAACGCGCCCAGCACCCGCTTGGGCGCGGGCCAGGCTTGGCGCGGCAAGGGCTGCGGGCAGCGCGGCGGCTGAGAGGAAGGCGCGGCGGGAAAGGGTCATGATCTTGTTCCTCCGGCTTATTGCGGGCGCGCGTAATGCGCGGCCAGAAGCGCGATTTGTTCCGGCGTATAGCCGCGGCTGATGCGCCCCATGATCGTGGCGGGCCGTTCATTGGCACTGAAGGCGCGCATCAGGGCGACGAACTCATCGCGGCTGTGATTGGCCTTGATGGAGGGGATACCATTCCCCCCCTGGCCGCTGGCACCATGGCAGCCCTGGCAGCCACCGATCAGCAGGGCCGTATCTGTCGCCTGCGCGAATACTGGGCCGCCTGAAAACAACAAGAGGCAAAGCGCGAATTTGAGTTTCATAAAACTGTCTCTCCCCACATCTTCACGCATCGCGTTTCAATGATGTTGCTGAAAGCCTATCCAGCAAAATTTGACGGGTCAACAATAAAACTCTCTCGCACTGGCGCGGCATTTTTCTTATCCCACGACAAGAAGGAGAGGAATGATCTTCTATCTTACGCCAATTCAACAGAAAAAATCAGAGCCGTACGAAACTCCTCATCCAATGCCGCGCAATTCTATGTCATTGCGTGGCGTAAGGCTGACCGGCCCCTTGGCCAAATGCCGAAATACCAAATCCCAGATCGGTGGGCCTTCCACTGATTGATTGATGCTGGCCCAGCCGGCCACCACGTAATCGCGTGATGCTTCGATGGCCTGCCCATTGCGCTTCAGGCGCAAATTCGAAATGCGCTGGCCTGAAGCGGCGGCGACATCCAGCGTGAAAGTGATACCGCCGCTGCGCACCATATCTCCACCCTGTTGGTAATAGGGATCGGGGTGAAAAAGATTATCCGCGATATCTTCCAGTAGCGCCTTGATCGCTGCGCCCTTCATCACATTGCGATAGGCCGACGGATAGGTGATGGCGGTTTGCGCCCAGACATCCTCGGCCGTGATATCCGTATCGGGCAGCAGCGTGGTGCCCCAGCGAAAGCCTGGCGAAAGCGCAATTTCAGCATCACGTTGTTCAAGCAGCGCATCGCAGATCACATCATCCCAGGTGCCGGCCGTATTGCCGCGCCGCCAGAGCAAGCTTTCCGTGCGGCCAACCACCCGCGCCAAATCCTGCGCATAGGGTTCGCGCAGGCCGCGCACCAGGGCCGCCATATCGGCATCAGGCGTGATGCTGTTGCTGAACACCGGAATCAGGGCGTGGCGATAATCCGTCACGCGCCCTTGCTGCACTTCAAGATCAAGCCGGCTGACGAATTTGCCAGAAGCCCCGGTGGCAATCAGCAGGGTGCGTCCCACCTGTACGGGGCGCGGCAGGGCATCATGCGTATGGCCGGTCAGGATCACATCAATGCCCGGCACGCGCGCCGCGAGCTTCCTGTCCACGTCGAAGCCATTATGGGACAGCAGCACAACAAGACCAGCGCCTTCATCACGTGCGGCCTGCACGCGTGCTGCGATTTTTTCTTCCTTGATGCCGAATTCCAAATCGGGAAACATCCAGCGCGGATTGGCAATTGGCGTATAGGGGAAAGCCTGCCCGATCACCGCAACCTTGACCCCGCCGCGTTCAAACATGGCATGGCCAGGAAAGGCATCCTCATTCCATTCGCGGTCCTGGATATTGCCGCCAAGGAATGGAAAGCCAAGCTCCTTCGCAAGCGCCGTCACGCGATCGGCGCCATAGGTGAATTCCCAATGGCCGACCATGGCGTCAACACCCAGCGCCTTTTGCACGGCAACCATATCGGCGGCTTGGGTTTGCAGATTGGTCCAGGCGCCTTGCCAGGTATCACCGCCATCAAGCAACAAGACGCGCCCTGCACGTTCCGCGCGAATGGATTTGATGATGCTCGCCATGCGATCGACGCCACCCATGGGGCCGAAACGCTTGGCCAATGCAGCGAAATCCAAATGGGTCAGGGCATGGGCCAGCGCCGTGCCGCGCGTGATGCCAAATTCAGCAAGGAAATCCGGGCCGGTGATATGCGGCAGCTTGCCGCGCGCTTCACCCACACCGATTTTAGCCGAAGCTTCTCGGAAGAACATCGGCATCAATTGGCCGTGCAGATCCGTTATATGGATCAGCGTCACCTGCCCAAGCGGCGCAAAGCGCAAAAGCTCCGCCTGGCTGGGCGCTTCGGCTTTTGCCCGCGTCATGGGCGCAAGCGCCGCGCTGGCCACCAGCAAGTCGCGCCGTGTGATCATGGCGCACCGCTATAAGGGAAAACCGCCCGCATTGGCGCGGCGCCCGTCACCCAAGTTTCAATTCAGCATTGGCGCTGCGTGTTTCCCCGGCATCATTGGTCCAGATCATTTCGAAACGGCCGGCGCGTTCCGCCTTGAAGGGGAAGGCGATATAGGGGTTGGCCGCAATGGCCGGCGCCAAATCCATGGCGAAAACCAATTCTCCTTCAAAACGCACTTCGAAGCGCTTGATGATGTCGCGCGGAATTTCCTGACCTTCCGGTGTGCGTCGTTGGCCGGTTTCCATGACATGGGTGATCAGGGTGCGGATTTCGATGATATCCCCGGCCTTGATCTGGGCGGGAAGGCGAAGGCGGGGCTGCCCGATGGGGGAAGACATGATGCGCGTTCCTTTCCGTCAGCCGCCGCAGCCGCCGATGGTGACCTTCACCTCGGCGCGCGCCATGAACAGGCTGCCATCAGACATTTCCGCGAAGGCCACCACATCCTGGGTTTGGCCAAGCCGAATCCGCGTATCCACTGTGGCGCGGCCCAGCGCCGGCGTCAGGTGAAACACGGCGACTTCCGGCGTTGGGTTGCCGGCGGCGAAAACATGGATGGCCTTTACATGATCGGCCGCTGTCATGGGGCTTTCCACCATGACACTGAGCGGCACGGTATTGCCGTTCTCCGCAATGGCAGGCAGGCGGAGCGTGATGCGGCCTTCCTGCGCGTTGCGACCGCCGCGAAGCTTATCCATCGCGGCTTGAACCTTTTCGGGCAGGTTGGCGAGGCCCTGGCGCGGCACCAGCACCGCGCCTGCAAGGGCCAGCGCCAATACGGCGCGGCGCGAAGCTTGGTCTTGCAGCAGCATCCTGATCCTCCAATTTGGCGGATTAGTAGCATGTTTTGCTGCCTTACTTCCAGTATTTGGAAAGAACTGTACGCGGCCGGAAGTGGGAAGCGCGCTTTCAGCGCTGACGTGGCCTAAGCCTATCGCGCATGCCGCCCCAAGCCGCCAAAAACCGCGCCGCGATATCTTCCGGCGCATTCCAGGGCAGCGAAACGCGGATCGCAGATGCTGCCTCTGCCCCATACCCCATCGCCGCCAGCACATGGGATTGGCGCACCTTGCCTGATGAACACGCGGCACCAGCCGAAACCGCCACCCCCGCCAGATCAAGCGCAATCACTTGGGTTTCCGCCGTAACACCCGGCAGGATCAGGCTGGTGGTATTGGGCAGGCGCGGCGCGGTGTCGCCAGCAATGATCACCTCAGGCGCCAGCGCCTTGACGCCGGCTTCAATCGCATCGCGCAGCCGGGCCAAGCCTTCGGGCCGCGGGCAGGCGATGGCAGCGGCGAAGCCGGCGATGGCGGGCAGCGCCTCGGTCCCGCCGCGCCTTCCGGATTCCTGCCCGCCACCAGTCAAAAGCGGCGCCGGGTCCAGACCGGGGCGGAGCAAAAGCGCGCCCACCCCTTTGGGGCCACCGAGCTTATGGGCGGAAAGCGCCATGGAATCAGCGGCGCCCAGGGTGAAGGGCAGGCGTCCGGGCATTTGCACCGCGTCCAAATGGAGCAATGCGCCATGCTGCCGGCAAAGTTCTGCAATGGCTTCAATGGGATGCAGCACGCCGGTTTCATTATTGGCCGCCATCACCGCAACCAAGGCCGGGCCGCCCGCCGTCAGCGCGGCTTCCAGCGCGGCCAGATCCAGGGTGCCGTCGGAAAGCACGGGGAGCATTTCCGCCTCAGGCCCTGTCGCGGCCAGGACGGCGGGGTGCTCCGTCGCGCCCACCAACACGCGGCGCCCGGCAGCCAAGCCCCGGATCGCCAAAGCATTCGCCTCTGTCCCGCCCGAGGTGAACACAATATCCCGCCCGCGCGCCCCGAAGCGGGCCGCAATCGCCTCCCGCGCTTCTTCCAAAACCCGCCTTGCGGCCCGGCCCTCGGCATGGACCGAGGATGGATTGCCCGGCAAAGCCATAGCCTCAGCCATGGCGGCGATAGCTTCCGGGCGCATGGGCTCGGTCGCGTTTGCGTCCAGGTAAAGGCGCTGCATGGCGCTTCAGCCGGGGGGAAGGGGGGGTGTGGCGCGGCCCAGGACGCGCCCGGCCAGCACATCAGCCAGCGTAACCCCGGCCAGGAAAAGCCTGATCTGCCCGCCTAATTCCGCCCATAAATCATGGGTTTCGCAGCGCTGCCCCGCGAGACACCCGGGGTTGCCTTCCTCACACCGCGTGGCCGAAATCGGTTCTTCCACCGCATCTATGATGGCGGCGATGGTGATGCGGCCGGGCGCTGGTAGCAGCCGATAGCCCCCGCCGGGGCCACGGGCGGATTCCACCAAGCCCGCGCGGCGCAGCCGACCAAAAAGCTGTTCCAGATAGGCGGCTGAAAGATGCTGGGCGGCGGCGATATCAGCGATGGAGGCGGGTTTGGCCTCCAGCGGGTCGGACTGGGCAGCCTCTCGGCGGGCAATTTCCGCAAGGGCCATAACGGCATAGCGTCCACGGGTTGAGAGCCTCATCTGTCAGGCTGGCCTGACACTTGAGGGGAGGGGCAAAAAAATCGCGGCTCCCGGCATGAAAACATTAGGAATTTCCAGTCTCAATCACTATATTGCGTTTCCTCAGGGGGATGGGAAACCCCTCTGAGAAATCGGGGTGGCGGCTTCGGCGGCGCCTCGACGATCAAGCACCGCGGTGGTCCCGTGGCAATAAAGGCTAGGTTTGCCGATCATGGCGGTCAAGATTTCCGTCTTCGGTAAAAATGGTTTGAGCGTGGCTTGGTCGGTGGCTTTTGTTTCCCGGAAATGCGGCGCCGATGCCGCTGGGTTTTGCGTCGCTCATGCCCCCCTTGAGCGATGGGTTTCAGGCCCCGCATCGGCTAAAAATGGAATGGATAAGAGAAAAGACCATGCCAGAAGTAATGTTCGCCGGGCCTGATGGCCGGCTTGAAGGACGCTATCACCATTCCAAGCGCCCGAATGCCCCCACGGCGCTGCTGTTGCACCCGCACCCTTTGCATGGCGGCACCATGAATAACCGCGTCATTCATGCGCTGTATCAGCGCATGCAGGCGTTGGGCTTTTCCGTGCTGCGCTTCAATATGCGTGGTGTGGGGCGCAGCCAGGGCCGTTATGATGGTGGCATTGGCGAAATCTCCGATGCCTGCGCGGGGCTGGATTTCCTGCAAACCGTGAATCCCAATGCGTCTTCCCAATGGGTGCTTGGTTATTCTTTCGGCGCTTATGTTGGCATGCAGGTGCTGATGCGCCGGCCGGAAATGGGCGGCTTTGTTTCCATCAGCGCGCCCGCTTCGCATTATGATTTCGGCTTCCTGGCACCTTGCCCCTGCGGCGGGCTGATCCTGCATGGCGCCGATGATGAATTGGTGCCGGAAGCTTCCGTGAAGAAGCTGGTGGAAAAGCTGAATACGCAAAAGGGTGTCAGCATTGACTATCGCGTGATGGCCGGCGCCGGCCATGTCTTCACGCCGGAACAGACCGAAAAGGTTGTGGATGCGGCCGAAGATCATGTGATGGGCATTCTGAACCGCAATCGCATGGCGCTGGCGGCTGACTAAGGCTGCACATGGCTCGCAAAAGGCCGCCCGGGATATCCTGGGCGGCCTTTTTCATGCGCGCCGGTTGTGCTTTCATAATGCAAACAACCGGGAGGTCACCATGAAATTATCGCGTCGCGCGCTGATGGTCAGCGCCCTTGCCACCCCTGCTATTGCCCGCGCGCAGGGCGGTTGGCGGCCGGATCGGCAAATCACCATGATTGTTGCCTTCGCGGCCGGTGGTGGCACGGATGTCGCGGCGCGCACCATTGCGCGCTTCATGGAAGCCGATCTCGGGCAGCCTGTTGTCGTGCTGAACCGCCCCGGCGCGGGTGGGGAGATTGGTTTTTCCGAATTGGCGCGCGCCAGGCCTGATGGCTATACGATTGGCTTCATCAATACGCCCAATATCGTGACCATCCCGATTGAACGGCGGGCGCGCTATTCGCTTGATGATTTCTCGCTGATTGGGAATATTGTGGATGATCCGGGCGGCATGTGGGTGGTGCCGGATAGCCCGTACAAGTCGCTTGCCGATCTGCTGGCGGCGGCGCGGGCTAATCCTGGCACAATCGGCTATGGCACCACGGGCATTGGTTCTGATGATCATCTCGCGATGCTGGCGTTGGAACGCGCCACTGGCACCAAATTCCTCCATATTCCCTTCGCCGGTTCATCGCAGGTGAAGCAGAATGTGCTGTCGCGCACCATTCCGCTGGCGGTGATGAATGTGGCGGAAGGCTTGAATGATATGCGCCAGGGCACGCTGCGCCCGATCGCTCAACTGGGAGAAACCCGCTGGGACCGCGCGCCTACCATCCCGACCCTGCGCGAATTGGGTTTTGATGTGGTGGAAGGGTCCATGCGCGGCATGGCGGCCCCTGGCGGCATGCCAACCGAAATCATCACGCGGCTTGCGGATTCGGTGAAAAAGACCGTGGATAATCCCGAATTCCAGAAGCTTGCCGATCAGCAATTCCTGCCGCTGCGCTTTCTGGCGCCCGATGCCTATCGGGCGGAGTTGGTGGGGCTGCGCACGCGCTATCAGGCGCTTTGGAATCAGCATCCCTGGCGGGAGTAATACTATCGCGTGATCCGTGATGGCGGATCACGCGCGCCTCTCACGGCATCCATTTTTCACAAAACGCGGCGACATTTTCGTTCTGGAAATCCGCAAGCCGCTCCATGATCACTTCAAAGGGCCAATCCCACCAGGCGATGGCTTGCAGGCGTGCGGCGACCTCGGCCGGGAAGCGTTGCTTGATCACGCGCGCCGGCACGCCGCCCACAATCGTATAGGGCGCGACATCGCGCGCCACCACCGCACCTGCGGCCAGTACCGCGCCATCACCAACCGTCACGCCGGGCAGCACTGTCACGCCATGGCCAATCCAGACATCATTGCCAATCTTCACCCGCGCGGCGCGGCGTTCCGCGAAAAACGTGGCGTCGCGCTGCTGCGCCGCATCGTAATATTCCGGCACATAGGTGAAGCGATGCTGCGCCGGGCGCCCCATTGGGTGATTGGGCGGCCCGATCCGGACACAGGCTGCAATGGCGCAGAATTTACCGATCTCGGCATCCGCCACCTGGCAATCATGGCCAAGATAGGATGCATCACCAAGCGACGCATATTCCAGGGAAGATCGTTCCAGAATCTCACAGCGCGCGCCAATCTGCACGTCACGCAGCTTCACGCTGGGATGAATGAAGGTTTCGGCGATTTTCGCCTTGGATAAACTCATGCCGACACTCCCCAGCAAGACGGGCGGCAGAACGCCCAAAAGCCTGCCGCGGGTCAATCGGATGGGTCGCTCACCTATCCGGTGGGCGGGGTTTTTCTTGATCTTGCTCAATATGTGCGCCCCGGTCCCTGCCATGATGCGCAGGCCGGGCTTGCGTTCGGCGCAACGAATATGGGCCGCGCAGCGCAACCAGATGCGGCTTTGGGGGTTCTATGGCTGAAATTGACCATCTTGTGATTGGCGCCGCCACGCTGGAAGCGGGCGCGGCTTGGCTGGAACGCCATTTGGGCGTGCGTCCTGCCCAGGGTGGGGCACATCCGGGGGTTGGCACGCATAACATGCTGCTCGGCCTGGGGCCGGACCAATATATCGAAATCATCGCCCCCGATCCCGGCCAGCCTACTCCCGCCCATCCTCGCCCCTTTGACCTGGATGACCCCGCGCTCAAACTGGCGCTGGAAGCAGAACCCCAGCTGATTGCGTATGTCGCGGCCACCCCGGCGATTGAGGCGGTGGTGGCCCGGCTTGGTGCCGCGCATGGCGGGGAAGTGCGCGCTATGCGCCGCGGTGCACTTTCCTGGCGCATGGCCTTTCCGCCCCAACGACAGGATATGGGCAATCTGATCCCGCCACTGATCCAATACGATGGTGTCCGGGCGGCGGCGCGAATTCCTGATTCCGGTTGGCGTCTGACCAGCCTGGAAGCGCAGCACCCTGATATGGATGCGCTGCGAGAGGCCATTGCCGCCCGCGGCCTGGCGGAAGCGATCAAGCTCCGCCAAAGTCCCAGCGCCCGGCTGATTGCCCATTTACGCCACCAGGATGGGCGGGAAGCGGTCCTTTCGAGCGCCTGATTTCAGTGCTGGCAAATATCCGCGCACTCTATCCTTACGCTCGGTTTCAGGACATATTTCCCGTATGGGAAGCATTCATCACCCTCATTGCCACCGGCATGCCGGCATTTTACCGGCGTTTCCGCTAGTGCAGGCCACGGCGCGGGCATGACCGCCCGCGTGCTTGTGGTGGATGACAGCCTGCCCAATCGCAGGCTGTTGGAAGCCCGGTTGCAGGATGAATATTTCGAGGTCTTGGGCGCGGCTTCAGGGGCTGAGGCCATTACGCTCGCCCAGCGCTGGTCGCCCGATATCATCCTGCTTGATGTGCTGATGCCGGTCATGGATGGGTTTGAAGCCTGCCGCCGGCTGAAAGCCCAACCCATCACGGCGCATATCCCTGTGGTCATGGTCACTTCTTTGGATGATCAGAGCGAAAGGGTGCGCGGCCTGGACTCCGGTGCCGATGATTTTCTGGTCAAGCCTGTTGATCAGGCAACGCTTTTCGCCCGCCTGCGCGCCCTGTTGCGGGTGAAGCAGGTGCTGGATGCCTGGCGCCTGCGTGCGGAGACGGTGCGCGATTTGGGTTTTGAACCGCCAAGCGCGCCGCCTGAGGATTTTGAAGGCGCAAAAATCCTGCTGCTGTCGGACAATGCGGCGGAAGCGGCGGCGCTTTCCCGCGCGCTATCCACCGATGGCATGGCGCTTGAGCAATACAATAATGAGAAGCTGGTCTGGCAAAAGCTGCAAGATCCGAAGCAGCATTATGATCTGGTGCTGACTTCCCTTCCCATGTCAGAGGGCGATCCTTTGCGCCTTGCGTCTCGCCTCAGGGCAGAGGCGGAAACGCGCGACCTGCCCCTGATGCTGATCGCGGATGCGGAACAGCGGGGTCTGGTGCTGCGCGCCTTTGAATTGGGCGCTTCAGATCACGTGCTGCGCCCGATCAATGAGGAAGAATTGCGCGCGCGCGTGCGCAATCAGGTGCGGCGCCGGCGCTATCAGCTCAGGCTACGCGCTGAATTCGACCGTTCCCTGGAATTGGCCGTGACCGATGGCCTGACCGGGCTGCGTAATCGCCGTTATGTCTTTCGCCACCTTGAATCCCTGCTGCGCGCGGGCACCGCTTGCGGTGTCCTGATGATTGATGTGGACCGCTTCAAGCCGCTTAATGATTATTACGGCCATGCAGCGGGCGATGCGGCTTTGCGCGAAGTGGCGGCGCGGCTGCGTGAGCATGTGCGCGCTTCCGATATTGTCGCACGCTATGGCGGTGAGGAATTCCTGGTGGTGATGTCAGGCGCTGGGGCAGAGGAAACGGGCGTTATTGCCGAAAGGCTTCGCGCCGCGATCGGGGAGCGCCCGATTGACCTTGGTCAGGCCAAGCTGCCTGTCACGGTGAGTATCGGCAGTGCCTTGGCCGTCAATACGACAGACGCCGAGGCGCTGATCGCTGCCGCCGATGCTGCCATGTATCGCGCAAAATCACTTGGCCGAAACCGGGTAGAAGCCGCGACTGAGGCCGACTGGCGGCCATAAAGCGGGCGCTTCGACATTGGTTTTTTCATCACAAACGACAAAAGGGCGGGAAATCCCGCCCTTGTCGCCATCACGGTGAAGGCGCCCCAGGGCGCCACCAGATTTATTTAATCTTGGCTTCACGAAAGACCACGTGCTTGCGCGCCACGGGGTCATACTTCTTCTTTTCCATCTTGCCGGTCATGTTCCGCGTGTTCTTCTTCGTCACGTAGAAATAACCCGTCTCCGCGCTGCTCACGAGGCGAATGAGGATGGTGTTCGATTTGGCCATGATCAACAACTCCAGCCCAACGGCCGCTCAGCCGAAGGTTTCTTTGCGCCCTTCCTAGCCATACCGGCGTTTTCGTCAAGGGGAAAAGCAGGCCAGCCCCTGTTTCAGCGCATCAATGCCGCCTGATAGGCTATCGCGTCCGTCACCAAGGCCTGGGCGAAATCCGCCTCTCTATCCACACCATCCAGCCCCGGGCATGTTTCACGCAGTGCTGTGGCCTCCACCGCGGAGACCGGCGGGCGTGACGCGCGCAGCCGCGCCAGGGCGGCGCCCATGGGTTGCTGCCCAGCCTTGAGCGCCGCCAACGCACCCGCTGCGGCTTCGGTACCGCCCGCCGTGCAGAGCGCCGGCAATAGCCCCGCCCCCTGCAAGGGCCAGCCAGAGGGCATGACAATGCGTGACCAGCTGAGCTGCAATTCCCCGCCATTGGGCAAAGGCAGCAGGATTTGCACCAAGCCCTTGCCTTGGGTACCGGTGCCAAGCACTGCGGCCCGGCCGCGTTCCGCCAAAGCCGCAGCCAGGATTTCTGCCGCTGAGGCCGTGCGCCCATCCACCATCACCACAATGGGCCGGCCCTGCGCCAGATCACTATCCGTTGCCGCGTAACGCCGATTGGCTTCAGGATGGCGCCCGGCAGTGCCCACAATCTCCCCGCCATCCAGGAAAATATCCGCCACCGTCACCGCCTGGGTCAGGATGCCGCCGCGATTGCCGCGCAAATCCAGGACAAGGCCGCGCGGCGGGCTGGCGCCCGTGAAAGCCGCTTCGATGAAGCCCGTCACCTGGGCCGAGGTCAGCGCGGTAAAGCCCGAGACGCGCAGATGCAGCACGCCGTCGCGGGTTTCCGTCGTTACGGTTTCCACACGTTGCGCCACGCGGCGGAGCGTCACATTCCGCCGACGCCCGGCACGCTGCGTCACTAGCGTCACCTCGGTCTCGGAAGCGCCTTCCAGCAGCAATTCGGCGCCCGCCAGGTCATTGGCGAAGACCATTTCATCATCCACGGTCACCAGCCTATCGCCCACGCGAATTCCCGCCGCCGCCGCCGCGCCGTCCCGCGTGACGGCAGCCACCAGCACCTGGCCGCGCTGGGCCGAAAGCCTGAGGCCCACACTGCCCTGCCCAAGCCGGCGTTCGCGGGCAAGCTGCGCTTCTTCCGGCGTCACATAACGGCTGAACGGGTCAAGATGGCCGAAAATCGCGTTGAAGCTTGCGCGCAGCAGCCTATCCCGGCCTTGATCGCGAATGGCTGGTGAGGCCGCCCAGGCGGCCTCCTGAAACGGCATCAGCGCTTCAGCGGCGGTCATGCCAATGGCTTCCGGCTTGCCGCGCGCGGAATCACTCGGCAGCACGCGGCTGATCAGGGTGCGGCGCGCGCGGATCAGGCGCAATTCGCGACCCTGCCGTTCAACGCGAATGCCGGGATCATGCGCCGTGAAGCCCGCAAGGCCCCAGGTGATCAGATCACTGGGAAGCGCGCGTTCCATATGCCGGTCCAGAATGGCGGCGAAGCCCACGGCAAAGACCCCCTGCATTTCCTCACGCGGGAAGACAGGGATGGCTTCATGCACCCCGGCGCGTGGCACTTCCTGCGCCAGCGCCGCGCCCAAAGGCAGGGCGGAAGCACAAAGCAGGATCAGGAAAGCAAGAGAGATAAAAACGCGCGCACGCGCGTTCAGCGCCGCCCACGCCGCGGCGGCGCTAGGCGCCCTGCGCGTTTCGGTATGCCCTGCATGATGTGAAACACCATCCCGCCCGTGCGCGCGGTCGCTTCCCGCAGGCGCACTTCCACGGAGTGGCCCAGCGTAAAGGTCAGACCCGTCCTGCGACCAGCCAGGCGTTGCGTGGCTTCGTCCTGATCCCATCTATCATCCGGCAATGAGCCGAGCGGTACGATGCCGCTCGCGCCATTCTCCTCCAAAGTGACAAACAGTCCGAAGCGTGTCACCCCTGAAATACGCGCGGCGAAAATATTTCCTACGCGCTCTGACATATATGCCGCAAGGTAGCGATCAACCGCATCGCGTTCCGCGGCCGCCGCGCGCCGTTCAGTCGCGGTGATGTGTTCGCCGGTTTCCAAAAAGCGCGCGGCTTCCACTTCCGCCAAGCCATCGCTGCCAAGCTTCAGGCCACGGATCAGCGCGCGATGCACGAGCAAATCCGCATAGCGCCGAATGGGAGAGGTGAAATGCGCGTAGCGCGCCAAGGCCAGGCCGAAATG
>CAMCEP010000027.1 GCA_945873675.1 Asaia bogorensis | reverse complement strand
GACCGAAAGGCCGGATTTCGCCATCAAGGCCGGCCGGCATCCGGTGGTGGAAGCGGCCCTTGCCCGCGCCCGTGGCCCGGCCTTTGTGCCCAATGATTGCGATCTATCAGCGGGGCAGCGGCTTTGCTTGCTCACCGGGCCGAACATGGCCGGTAAATCCACGTATTTAAGGCAAAATGCGCTATTTGTGATCCTGGCCCAGGCCGGGCTTTTCCTACCCGCCGAAGCCGCCCGGCTTGGCCTGGTGGATCGGCTTTTCTCCCGCGTCGGTGCGGCGGATGACATTGCCGGCGGGCGTTCCACCTTCATGGTCGAAATGGCCGAAACGGCGGCGATATTGAACCTGGCCAGCGCGCAGTCCTTGGTGGTCTTGGATGAGGTCGGGCGCGGCACCGCCACTTGGGATGGGCTCGCTATCGCCTGGTCCGTGCTGGAAGCTTTGCATGACCGCATTCGCTGCCGCACCATCTTCGCCACGCATTTCCATGAATTGACCTCGCTTGCCGCCAAATTGCCGGAACTGGCGCTGGCCACCATGCAGGTGCGCGAATGGCGCGGGCAGGTGATTTTCCGCCATAGCGTGGGCCCTGGTGCCGCCGAGAAATCCTGGGGCCTGCATGTGGCGAAGCTTGCCGGCGTGCCGCGTGAAGTATTGCGCCGGGCTGAGGCTGTGCTCGGCTCCCTTGAGGCCCGCGCCAAGGGCCTTGACCCCATGTCTGAGGAATTGCCGCTTTTCGCGCGCCCCGGCGTGGCCGCGCCGCCTTCCCATCCAGCGCTGGAAGCGCTTTCAGGGCTCGATCCTGATACACTCAGCCCGCGAGAGGCGCAGGAGTTTCTCTACCGCGTTAAATCGCTTTTGGAGACTGTCGCAGCGCCCGCGGACAAGTTAGTGTGACAGTGATGAGTCTATCGGAAAACACCTCTGTCCTTACCGAGCCTCCGCCACGTCGCGGGCCGAATGGCCCTGGCGTGGTGGCGGAACAACCTTTGGTGCTGGCTGATCTGCTGGCGGAATTGCTGCCGGCCGGTGAACCGATACCGCGTGACGCGGCGCTGGCGCTGCTGCGGCGGCATTTGGGGCGCATTCAGGGCCGTGTGCAGCAGGCTTTTGAAGCGCGTGAATTATCCGGCCTTGCCGCCGCGCGCTGGTTGGCCGCGCTCACTGATACGCTGATGTTTGGCATTCACCGCTATACCGAAGCGCTGCACCCGCCTGATCGCGGCGAGAAATCCCACGCATTGGTCGCAACCGGTGGTTATGGCCGCGGCGTTCTGGCGCCATTTTCAGATATTGATCTGCTTTTCCTGACCGAGAGCAGCATGGGCGCGCGGGGCAGGAAGGCCGTTGAATTCATGCTCTATCTGCTTTGGGATATGGGGCTGAAGGTTGGGCATGCCACCAGATCGCGCAGCGAATGCCTGCAGGAAGCCAAGAACGACGCAACCGTAATGACCGCGCTTTTGGATGCGCGGCTGGTTGCAGGCGATCCTACGATTTTCACCCGCTTTGATGAGGCTTTTCGCGCCGCGCGCGCGCGTATCGGGCTGAAACCGTTTCTTGAAGCAAAGCTTGCTGAGCGGCAGAAGCGTCATCGGCGCTATGGCGATAGCCCTTACATGGTGGAACCCCATGTCAAGGAAGGGCGCGGCGCGCTGCGCGATCTGCAAACGCTTTATTGGTTGGCGCGCTATGCGTTCAATGTGCAGCGCATGCCGGAATTGGTCGGCCCCAATAGCCCTGGCGGTGGGCTGCTGACAGCAAGTGAAGCGCGCGCCATTCGCCGCGCTTGGGATTTCCTGTGGACTGTGCGCTTTCACTTGCACATGGTGACCGGCCGCGCAGAAGAACGCCTGACTTTTGACTTGCAACCGGTTGTCGGCGCCCGCATGGGCTATACCCGACGCGGGCTTCAGGATGGCGTTGAACGCTTCATGAAGCATTTCTTCCTGACCGTGCGTGATGTCGCCCGCTTCACCCGCATTTTGGAACCGGCCATTATTCGCGCGGCTCTTGGCCGCCCTGCCGTGCTGCCGGCACCTGACAAGGCACTGACCGAAGCGGGCTTTGGCCTTGCTGATGGTAAGATCATCGCTGCACCAGGCTTTGATTTCACTGTTGAACCTGTCTTGATGCTGCGCATCTTCCGGCTGGCGCGTGATCGGGGCTTGGATATCCACCCGCTTGCTTTCCGCGCCATTATTCGCCACGCGCGGCAACTGACGCGCTTGCGCGGGGACCCGGCGGCGAGTGCGGAATTCCTTGATATCCTATCCGGCAAGGACCCGCATATTTGGCTGCGTATGTTGAACGAAGCAGGGCTGATCGCGGCCCTGCTGCCTGATTGGCAGCGCGTGGTCGGGCTGATGCAGTTCGACACCTATCACGTGTTTACGGTGGATGAGCATACCATCGAAGCGGTCGGCGTTCTGGGTGCCATGGAGCGCGGTGAATTGACCGAAGTCGCGCCTGTCGCGAGTGAATTGATCGGCCAGGTGCAATCCCGCCGCGCGCTATTTGTGGCGATGCTGCTGCATGATGCCGCCAAGGGGCGTGGCGGTGATCATTCCGAATTGGGCGCAGAATTGGCGCTGCATGTCTGCCCTGCCCTTGGCCTGACGCCTGAAGAAACAGAGACGGTTTCATGGTTGGTGCTGCATCATTTGCTGATCAGCGAAACCGCCTTCCGCCGCGACATTGAAGACCCGAAAACCATCCTGGACATTGCCGAAATTGTGCAAAGCCCGGAACGGCTTCGGCTGCTGCTGGTGCTGACGGTTGCCGATATGCGCGCGGTCAGTGCCAAGGTCTGGAATGGTTGGAAAGCGACGCTGCTGCGCGAACTTTACTGGCGTGTTGCGGAAGTGCTGGCAGGCGGGCTTTCCGTGCCGGAACGCGATGTGCGCGTGGCGCGCGCCAAGGATGCGGCGGCGAAATTGCTGGCCGGGCATCCGCGCACCGAAGTGGATCATTTCCTCGGCCTTGGTTACCCGGGCTATTGGCTTTCCTTCGATCCCGAAACCCATGCACGCCATGCGGCGATGATTGAGGAAGCGCGCGCAACCAAGGCGCCGCTGACAGTGCATACGCGCGTATTGGAAAATCGCGCCGTGACGGAAGTGACGGTCTATTGCACCGATCATCCAGGGCTGTTCAGCAAAATCGCCGGCGCCTTGGCCGTGGCAGGGGTGAGCATTGTGGATGCGCGCATCCACACCATGACCGATGGCATGGCCTTGGATACGTTCTGGGTACAGGATTATCAGGGCGGGCCTTTGGATGCGCCGCATCGTCTGGCGCGGCTTTCGGTGCTGGTGGAACAGTCGCTTTCCGGGCGGCTTCGCCTCAAGGATGAAATCCGCAAGCTGAAGCGTGAGCCAGCGAGGCTTCGTGCCGTGACCGTGCCGCCGCGCGTGGTGATAGACAATCACGCTTCCAACACCCACACCGTGATTGAGGTGAATGGCCGTGACCGGCCTGGGCTTTTGCATGATGTGACAGCAGCCATGAGCGATCAGGGCATGCAAATCGCTTCAGCCCACATCACCACCTATGGGGTGCGCGCGATTGACGTGTTTTATGTCAAGGATGTTTTCGGGCTCAAGGTTGAAAATGAACGCAAGCTTGCCTCCCTTCGCGGTGCGCTGGAAGCGGCCCTTGTGCCGCCTGAAGTGGATGTGAAGGCGGCAAGATGAGCGAGGGTTTCAAGAGCTTCGCGGAATTCTGGCCGTATTATCTGAGCGAACACGCCAAACCCACCACGCGCGCGCTGCATTTCGCCGGTACAGGGGCCGGGCTTTTGCTGTTTTTGCTTGGGCTTATTTCAGGCAATTACTGGCTGCTGCTGGTGGCGCTGATCTGTGGCTATGGTCCTGCCTGGATTGGGCATTTCTTTGTTGAAAAGAACCGCCCCGCGACCTTTCGCCACCCGTTATGGTCGCTGATCGCGGATTTCCGCATGTTCTTTTTCTTTATCACCGGGCGGCTTGGCAATGAGCTCCGCCGCCACGGGATTGGTTGAAGGCAAGACAGCGCCATTGATCTAGTCGCCTGGCTGCATACGGCCAAAGAAACAGCATCATCACCACTACGGCGTTCGGGCTGATCAAGAAAAGCGCTACAAGACCTTCAAATTGATTGCTGCCGGCTTGCCGCGTTCACTCGCAACTTCAAAGCTGACCTTCTGGTTATCCTTGAGCCCTTGCAGCCCCGCCTTCTGCACAGCCGTGATGTGCACAAAGACATCCTTGCCGCCATCATCAGGCAGGATGAAACCAAAGCCCTTGGTGGCGTTGAACCATTTAACAGTGCCATTCGGCATGACGTGAGCCCCTTTTGTTATGGCGGCGGAAATCCCGCCGCGTTTTCCCGGTTTTCCCGGACGGGCCCGATAGAGGTCGAAACCACGACCACTCGGCAAGGCACGGCACGAAAATCCCGCGAAAATCAGACAATTTTCACCCAGGCGGCGTCAAGCCTTTTGCGCCGTGGCTCGGCAATTATTCCGCCTTCATCCCGGCCCGTGCCGCCAGATCGGATAGCAGGTCACGTTGCTGCGCCAGAAAACCGGCAAAATCCCGTAAGCCAAGAAAGGACGCTTCTGCCCCTTGGCTAGCCAACAGCCTGATCACCTCGGGCTGGGCCAGGCTTTGCCGCACGGCGTCAGCAAGCCGCGCCATGATGGGCTGCGGCACCCCGGTTGGGGCATAAAGCCCAATCCATTCTGAAAGGGCAAAGCCTGGCAGATCAGCGGCTTCCGCCACGGTTGGTACTTCTGGCAGAATGGGCGTGCGGCTTTCAGCAGAAACCGCAAGGGCGCGCAGGCGGTTGCCCTGTACCAGGCCCAGCGAAGACGGCATGGTGGCAAAATTGAACAGGGTATCGCCTGTCAGCACCGCCATGGCGCCAGGTGCGCCGCCGCGATAGGCGACATGCTGCGCATCAATGCCACTGCGCAGAATGAAATGCAGTCCAGCGAAATGCGAAGCAGACCCAAGCCCAGCCACGGAATAATGCGGCTTGTCGGTGCGTGCACGCAGCGCGGTGATCATGTCACGCAGATTGGCTGGCCCATTCACCGGCACCACAAGCAGCAGTGGCATGATGGAAAGCCGTGCCACCGGCGCGAAATCACGCAGGTAATCAAAGGAAAGATTGGCGTGCAGCTTATGGCGCACCGCAAAGGCCGAAGCATCCGCCATCAACGTATAACCATCCGGGCGCGCCGTGGCCGCGATTTGCCCGCCATAAACACCGCCGGGTCGGTTTTCCACCACCACCTGTCGGCCCAGGATTTGCGACATGGGCCCCGCCACCACGCGGGCCGAGGTATCTGCACCGCCCCCTGGGGCGAAAACCACGATCAGCCTGATTTGTCGGTTCGGGAAATCCTCTTGCGCCGCTGCCGGCGCCAGCAGACCGAAAACAAACAACAAGCCAAAGATCAACCGCGCAATCATCTTCAACCCTTCGCCAACCATGCCCGGATTTCTGCATTATGCTCGCCCAAATCCGGCGTGCGGCGGGTGATGCGTGCGGGCGTGCCTTCAAGCCTGAGCGGTGATGCCAAATGCTGGATCGGGCCCCGTTCAGGGTCTTCAAATACGCTCACCAGGCCGCGCGCCTGCCCCTGCGGATGCGCCAGCGCCTCATCATAGGAAAGCACCTGCTCCGATGGGATGCCGGCCTTGCCAAGTGCCGCCAACCAATGCGCGCTGGGGCGCGTGCCCAAAATATTCTGCAAAATCTCGATCAGCGCAGGATTATTGGCGACACGATCGGCATTGGTCTTGAAGCGTGGATCGGCGGCCAGTTCCGGCTGGCCGATGATGCCGCACAGCGCCTGCCAGAATTTCTCCTTGGATGCGCCAAGCGTGATATAGCCATCGGCAGTTTGAAACACGCGATAGGGCGCTGATCCGCGATGCAATTGCCCAAGCCGTGAAGGGCGCGTGCCATGGGCGAAAACATGCGCCGCTTCATAAACGCCAAGCGCCACACCGGCTTCAAACAGGGATTGATCAATGCGCTGGCCCTGCCCAGTTTTTTCGCGCGCCTGCAAGGCGGCCATGACCGACAGCGCCGAAAACATCCCCGCCGTGACATCGGTAATGGCGATTGGAAGGCGATAGGGTTCGCCATCAGGCGGGCCATTGCCGGCCATAAGGCCCGACATGCCCTGCGCCATCATATCCAAGCCACCATGATCCGCCCAAGGCCCCGTCTGGCCAAAGCCTGAAATCGCGCACCAGATCAGGCGCGGATTGGCGGCGCTGAGTTCATCCCAACCAAGACCAAGTCGGGCGAGCGTACCGGGGCGGAAATTTTCCACCAGCACATCGGCGCGCAGCGCCAATTGGCGGACCAGTTCAATATCCTCGGGCTGTTTCAAATCCGCGGTGATGCTGCGCTTGTTGCGGTTCCAGACAGCAAAGGGCTGGCTGCGGCCATCCACAAAAGGCGGCATGCGCCGCGCATCATCGCCGCCATCGGGGCGTTCCACCTTGATGACATCAGCGCCAAGGTCACCCAGCAGCATGGTGCAATAGGGCCCAGAGAGAAAATTCGTGAGATCCAGAACAATCAGCCCATCCAGCGCAGCGGTCACGGTGTTTCATCCTTGCTTATCGGACAAAAGCCTCGGCACGCGGTGAAAGCCTGTCAAGCAGCACAAAGGGGCTGGACCTGCACGGCGCATCGGCACAGCATATCGGCACATGACCAAAGCGCGGACCAACCGCGCAGGATAGGAGAGGAAAATGCGCCTTCTTGGCTTGATGATCAGCGCCGTCATGGCGTTTGCCGCACCCCCAACCCTTGCTGCCTGGCCTGAGCGACCCATCACCGCCATCGTCCCCTTTGCCGCCGGCGGCGGCACGGATGGCGTGGCGCGCATCCTGGCCGAACATCTCGGGCGCAATTTCGGCCAGGCGGTGGTGATCGAAAATCGCGGTGGTGCGAATGGCAATATCGGCGCGGTCGCAGCCGCGCGCGCCAGGCCCGATGGCTACAGCTTCTTCTTCACCACTGGCACCACCCAGGCGATCAACCCCGCGCTCTATCGCAGCCTGCCCTATGATCCGGTGCGCGATTTCACCCCGGTTGGGCGCATTGGCATCTTCCCACTCATGCTCGCCGTGCATCCCAGCGTGAAGGCGGAAAACATCGGCGCCTTCATCACCGCGCTGAAGGCCGAACCTGGCAAATTCAGCTTTGGCCATTGGTCGGCGGTTTATCTTGCGGCCGGCAAAAGTTTTGTGCGCCAAATCGGGGCCGAGGTGCTGGATGTGCCTTATCGCTCCTCTGCCAATACCATGACGGATCTGGTGGCGGGGCGGATTTCCTTTGCCATTGTGGACCTCACCATCGGGATTCCATTGGCGCGCGGGAATGAACTGCGGCCCTTGGCGGTGACGGGCGCGCAGCGCAGCGCCCTGCTGCCGAACCTGCCGACGCTGCAGGAAGCCGGGCTGGCCGGCTATGACATCGCCGCCTGGATGGGGGTCTATGCCCCGGCCAATACCCCGGCCGAGGCGGTGCGCGGCATGGAAGCTGCCCTTGCGCGCGCATTGAGTGACCGCGCGGTGGTGGAACGCCTTTCGACGCTGGGCTTTGAACCCATGCCCGCCAATGCGGCGGAATTGGCCCGTTTCAACGCCGCCGAGATCACCCGCTGGCAGGCGCTGATCACGGCGGCGGAGATCAAGGTGGAATAGGCGGAACTTGACCGCGCTGGGCTCCGGGGTTTGAACGGCTCATGGCCGAATCCTCCCCCCTTCCCCCCGCGCTCGCCAGCCTGCTTGGCCCCGCCGGGCTGCTGACCGAACCCACCGATCTGGCCCCCGCGCTGGCCGATTGGCGAAGCCTTTATCAGGGCCGCGCCATGGCGCTGCTCCGCCCCGCCAATACGGCCGAATTGGCCGAAGCGGTCAGGCTTTGCGCCGCCGCCGGCATCGCCATTGTGCCGCAGGGGGGCAATACCTCCATGGTGGGTGGTGCCACGCCGGATGCTTCCGGGCGGGCGGTGATTGTCTCACTCGCGCGCATGAACCGTATCCGAGACCTTGATCCGGTGGATATGACCATGACCGCCGAGGCGGGCGTTGTGGTGAAAACCGCGCAGGAAGCCGCCGCCGCCGCGGGCTGTCTTTTCCCCCTTAGTTTCGGGGGTGAAGGCACAGCCATGATCGGTGGCGTGCTGTCCACCAATGCCGGCGGCAACAACACCGTGCGCTACGGCAATGCGCGGGAATTGATGCTGGGGCTGGAAGTGGTGCTGCCTGATGGCAGCATCTGGCATGGCTTAAGGCGCTTGCGCAAAGACAATACCGGCTATGCGCTACGCCATGTTTTTGTTGGTGCGGAAGGCACGCTTGGCATCATTACCGCTGCCGTCTTGAAGCTTTTCGCACGCCCCCGCGCCAATGAGGTGATCTTCGCCGCCGTGCGGGACGCCGAAGCGGCACTTGGCCTGTTTCGCCGCTTTCGGGACAATGATGAAAGCGCGATCCGCGCCTTTGAATATATGTCAGGCGATGGCGTTGATCTGACCGTGCAACTCATCCCCGGCGTCACCCTGCCGCTTGCGGAGCGCGCTGGCCATTATGTGCTGATTGATCTGGCCTCCACCCGGCCTGATGCGGATTTGCGCGGCTTGGCGGAGCTTGTACTGGCACCAGCGATGGAATCAGGCGAAGTGCTGGATGCCGTGCTGGCTGAAAGCGAAGCGCAGCGCGCCGCGATTTGGCGGATTCGCGAAGAACATACCGAAGCCCAGCGCAAGGCCGGCGCTTCGGTGAAGAATGATGTCTCCGTCCCCGTCTCCCGCGTGCCGGAGCTGATCGAACGTGCCTCGGAAGCCTGCCGCAAGCTGATCCCGGGCATTCGCCCCATGCCTTTCGGCCATATGGGCGATGGCAATATCCATGTGAATCTGGTGCAGCCCGAAGGCGCTGATCCGGCGGCTTTCTTGGCACGCAGCCACGACATCATGGATTGCGTGAATGAAGTGGTGCGGGATCTGGATGGGTCCTTCAGCGCGGAACACGGCATCGGGCAGCTCAAGACCGATATGATGGAAGAATGGCGCGGCGGCGCTGAATTGGCTGTGATGCGGCAAATCAAGGCAGCGCTGGACCCGAAAGGGCTGATGAACCCCGGCAAGGTGCTGCCCTGAAGCCCGTGCCGCTTTCGGCATGGGCGCCAAGCGGGTAGGGTGGCGCGGCTTATGACCCTGCTCGACCGCTATTTGTTCCGTCAGCTTGCGCTGGCCCTGCTTGCCGTCACGGTGGGTCTGGCGGCGCTTGTCTGGCTGACGCAATCCTTGCGCTTCATTGAATTGGTGTTGGATCGCGGGCTGTCACTCGCAGTGTTTTTTGAATTGACCAGTCTTTTATTGCCTTCCTTCTTTTCGGTCATTCTGCCGATCACGACCTTCATTGTGATGCTGTTCGTGCATTTGCGCCTGGCGGGGGACCGTGAATTGGTGGTGATGCGCGCGGCTGGGCTTTCCAATTGGCAAATCGCGCGCCCTGCCTTGGCGCTGGGACTTTTGGTGGTGGCCGTGATGGCCTTCCTGAATTTTTGGCTGGTGCCGCTCAGCCATACCGCCTTCCGGCAATGGCAGTTTGAAATCCGCAATCAATTGGTGGGCGTGCTGTTGCAGGAAGGGGTTTTTTCAACTCTCGGCAATGATCTGACCGTCCATGCCCGCAAGCGCGAAGCCGATGGCACGCTGCGCGGGATTATGGTGCATGACCAGCGCGAAGCGGGCGGCGCGGTGACCATCCTGGCGCAATCCGGGCGCATTAGCGCCGGCAGGGAAGGCCCGCGCGTGACGCTTTATGATGGTGTGCGCCAGCAAATGGAAAAGGGCGCCTCTGGCGCGCCGCCACGCCTGACAGTGCTGAGCTTTTCCGAAAACAGCGTTGATTTGGCCCGCGTCGCGCGTAGCGAAGAAACGCGCAGCCGCGACAGCCGCGAACGCTCCATTGCCGAATTGCTGGACCCGGATCCCGCAGAAGGGCTGCGCCCTCGTGATCTCCGGCGCTTCCGGGCAGAGGCGCATCAACGGATGGCAAGCCCGCTGACCGCGCTGTCCTTTGCGCTGGTTGGGCTGGCGGTCGCGCTCACCGGGCAATTCCGCCGCCATGGTGGTGGCTTTGGCGTTGTGCTTGGCATCGGCATCATGGTGGCGCTGCTGGCGCTTGGCCTGACCATCAGCAATGCGGCGGCCCGGCGCGATGGGCTGATCTGGCTGATCTGGCTGCATGCGATCCTGCCTGGCGTGATTTCCGCCTGGTGGCTTGCCGGCGCCCCCGGCTTGCCGCGGAAGGCGCCCCCGCGTGAGGCGCTGCCATGACGCTGCCCATCACACTCATGACCTATGTGGCCCGGCGCTTTGCCGCCATGGCGCTGCTGATGGTGCTGGCGCTTTCCATGCTGGTCGCGCTGTTTGATCTGATCGAATTGCTGCGCCGTGCGGCGACGCGGCCAGAGGCGAATTTCGCGCTAGTCTCGCAAATCGCAGCACTCCGCGTGCCCTATGTGGCGATGCAAATCCTGCCCTTTGCGGTGCTTTTGGGCGGCATCATCGCCTTTTGGCGGCTGACGCGGTTTTCCGAATTGGTGGTGGCGCGTGCAGCAGGCATTTCGGCCTGGGGCTTTCTGGCCGGCCCCGTGCTGGTGGCACTGCTGCTCGGCCTTGGTGCAAGCACGGCGCTTTCACCTTTATCTTCGGCCATGTTGGCGCGGGCTGAGCGGCTGGATCAGCTTTATCTCCGCAATGTCGGCGGCATTACGGCGCTGGCCGGCGGCAGGCTCTGGCTGCGGCAAGCCGATGATGGGCTGCAACCCCAAGGTATTGCCATTATTTCCGGCCGCCCAATTGCCTCACGGGAATTGCGCCCCGGCGAAGCGCTGCGCCTGGCTGAGGTCAGCGTTTGGCGCCTTTCCGCGGAAGATCGCCCCCTGGCGCGCATCGAAGCAACATCGGCCTTGCTCCAACCTGGACGCTGGCGCTTTGAAGGCGCCATGGTCTTCGGTGCGGATCGTGTGGCGGGCGCGCCTCAGAACCTGGATTTCCCAACAGAATTGACGCCGGAGCGGATTGAGAATTCCTTTGCAACGCCCGATACGCTGAGCCTTTGGGCCCTGCCCGAATTCATCAAGATTCTTGAAGCAGCAGGCTTTTCCGCCATTCGCCACCGGCTGCATTTTCAATCCCTGCTTGCACTGCCCTTGCTTGCCATTGCCATGGCGCTGCTTGCGGCCGGGTTTTCCATGCGGTCGGCCCGGCGTGGTGGGGTTGCGCGTATGATCGCGGGCGGCGTCAGTGCCGGTTTTGCGCTTTTCGTGCTGGATAAAATTACTGGCGAATTCGGTGAGGCGGGCACGCTTCCTGTGGTATTGGCGGCTTGGGCACCGGCGGGCGCCGGATTCCTGCTGGCAGCGGCGCTGCTGCTGCATCTTGAGGATGGCTAGAATGTTGCGGAGGGCCGGGAGAAATTTTCTGCTGGTGCTGTTGGCTTCGGTGCCAAGCCTTGCGCTTGCGCAGGCCCCGATGCTGCCGCCGATTGCCGCGACGCCAAGCATTGCGCCAGTCCTGCCTACCCAACAGCCTGCCGCAGCGCCCGCAGCGCCCGCAGCGCCCGCAGCGCCCGCAGCGCCCGCCGGTACAACGCAGGACGCCCCCGTCACTTTTACGGCCGATGAAGTCCAATATGATCAGAACGCGGCTTTGGTAGTGGCGCGGGGAAATGTGGAAGCCTTCCAGGGTGGGCGCGTGCTGCGTGCCGATGAACTGACCTATAATCGCAATACTGGCGTGGCGACCGCGCGCGGCAATGTGCAACTGATCGAGGCAGATGGCCAGGTGATGTTCGCGGAAAGCGCTGAGCTTTCCAATCAGATGCGCGATGGCGTGCTGGAAGGGCTGCGCGGGTATCTATTGCAAAATGGTCGGATCGCCGCCACGGGCGCGCGGCGGACAGATGGCTCGATTTTTGATCTCTCCCGCGTTGTCTATTCGGTCTGTGACCCCTGCAAGGATGATCCGCTCGCGCCGCCCCTTTGGCAATTGCGTGCGCGCACGGCAACCCTGGATCGCAACGAACAGCAAGTGCGCTATCGCGGCGCCTCCCTGGATATGGCCGGGGTGCCGGTGATCTGGCTGCCCTATTTCCAGCATCCGGATGGATCTGCTGCACGGCAATCAGGTTTCCTCAGCCCAAGCTTTGGCATCACGAAGTATTTGGGCGGCTTCATCGAAACGCCCTATTATTGGGCGATTGATGGCAGCCAGGAATTGGTTTTGCGCCCCACTACGTCTACCCGCGTGGCGCCCAATCTTGGCGTGGATTACCGCCGTCGCTTCAATAGCGGCGAGGTCGAGGTTCTGAGTTCCTTCGGCCATCTGGACGGGCGCGATGGCACGGAAGAAGGCGTCGCTGGCCATATCTTCGCCAAAGGCCGCTTTTCGCTCGACGAAACTTGGCGCGCCGGCTTTGATGTGAATCGCGCCAGTTCCGAACAATATCTGCGCATCTACCGCTATAGCGCGCAGCGTGTTCTGCCGAGCACGCTATTCACCGAAGGTTTTTGGGGTAGCGAGGGTTTTGCGCGGTTTGACGCCCGCGCCTATCAAGGCCTGCGGCGAACCGATGATATTGATCGCATTCCGCTGGTGCTACCCAATGTTTATGCCGATTGGGAATCGCCGGAAGATTCACTCGGCGGACGCTTCACTGTGGATACCTGGAATTTTGCCGTATTTCGTGGCTCTGGCACCAGCACGCGTCGCGTTTCTTCACGCCTTGGCTATGCGCTGCCGCGCATGGACGATCTGGGCGGGATTTGGACTTTGCGCGCGCAAAGTGATCTGGCCGCTTATGATTTTGAAGATATCACGCTTGCGCCCAATTACGCGGCCGGCAGCCCCAATGGGCAAAGCACCGCGGCCAATATTCGCACTGCGCTCGATTGGCGCATGCCTTTCCTGCGCGATGGCGGTGATTGGGGCAGCCAGGTGATTGAACCAAGGGTCCAATTGGTGGCGGGCCCCATGACCGGCAGCCAATATCGTATCCCGAATGAAGACAGTATTATCTTTGACTTCACCGATGCGAATCTCTTTTCGCTCAATCGCTTCACTGGTCGAGATCGGCAGGAAGGTGGCACCCGGGCCGATATGGCGCTGCGCGGCGCCTGGTTCTTGCCCCAGGATCGGCAGGTGGAAGCCGTTGTTGGGCGATCCTTCCGCGTGCAAGAAGATGGCGGCCCTTTCTACCCTTATAGTGGCCTTGAAAATCGGGCTTCCGATTGGGTCAGCCGGCTCACCTTCCGCCCCAGCTCTTGGTTTGACCTGACCGGCCGCGCCCGCCGCGGTGGGGAAAGCTTCGCGGCACGCGCCTATGACATCAGTACAACTGTGCGACCCTCCGACAAGACGTCCTTTACCCTTGGGTATCTGCAAGCGCCGCCCATGCCCTACCTCAATCCGGTAGCGCAGCGCGAGGAGGTTTACTTGGGGGCTTCGCAGCGCCTTGGCTTGTGGCGTGTGAGTGCCTTTGGGCGCCAGGATATACAGCTTAATCGCCCGGTGACTGTCGGGCTTTCGGCGTTGTATGAAGATGAATGCTTCATTTTTGAAACCCGCTTCACCAAGCGCTATGCTGAAGACCCAACAACGAATGATTTCTATCCCGCGTCGACAATGCTGCTATTCCGCCTGGGCTTCAAAACCATCGGCGATTTCGGAGTGAGGGCATTATGAGCTATGGGGCCATACCGCCCGTCATGGGTGGCAACTTGCAGGAGGCGTTGATGCGCGCCGTGATCTTGTCGCAAAAGCCCTATCGCGTGCTGATTTTACTGGCCGCCTTGCTGCTGCCGGCAGGCCCCATACCCGCTGCTATGGCGCAATCCGCTGGTGGCAACGTGAATAGCATCGTCGCTGTGGTGAATGGCGATATTGTCACCCGCAGCGAAATCGAAAGCCGCCGGCGCTTGCTGGCGCTTTCCGCAGGGGTTTCCGGTGATGCGGGCGCCCAGGGCGGGGACCAGATACTGCGCCTGCTGATTGATGAGCGGCTGCGCATTCAGGAACTCAGCCGCCGGCGCATTCCAGTGACGGATCAGGATATCGCAAGCTCAGTCGCCAATATCGAAAGCCGCAATGGCCTGCCTGCGGGTGGCGTTGTGCAGAATCTGCGCCGTGCCGGGATTGAACCCCGCGTACTTTATGATCAGATCCGCGCGCAAATCGGCTGGGCGCGGCTATTGCGCGGCATGCTGGGCGAACAAGCCAATATCTCAGACACTGAGGTGAATGAATTCTTGGGCGCCCAGCGCGCGCGCCTTGGGGAGCCTGAATTTCTGGTCTCCGAAATCTTCATTCCTGTCGAAAATCCGGGGCAGGAAGCCCAGGTGCGTCGCTTCGTGACCGATGTCATTCAGCGTCTGCGCCAGGGTGTTCCTTTCGCGATGGTCGCCGCGCAGTTCAGTCAATCGCAGACGGCTATTCAGGGCGGCGCGATGGATTGGATGACCGCCGATCGCTTTGATACGGAAGTCGCCAAGATCCTGCGCCAAATGCCCGAAGGCGCCATCAGCAATGCCATTCGCGTCCCCGGCGGCTTTGAAATTGTGATGCTGCGCGACAAGCGCACCTCAGGGCGGGACATGGCAACCATGATGACCATGCGCCAAGTGTTTCTACCCTTTGAAGGTCAGGTGAATCCGCAAGCCCCCACCGCGCAGCAATTGGCGCAATTGCAGCGTGCCCAGGCGCTTTCGGATCAGGCGCGCGGGTGCGATGCGATGGACGCCGCAGCACGTGGTAGCCCGCGCCCGGCCGATCCTGGGCCGGTGCGGCTCGATAATATCAACCCGCCTGAATTGCGGGATTTGCTAGGCAGCCTGCCCATTGGGCGTGCCACGCAACCGATCATTTCCATGGATGGTGCGCTGATTTTCATGGTCTGCGCCAAGGAAACCCGGAACCTGGCAGAAGCCAATCCGCAACAGGCGCGCGATATCCTGCTGCGCGATCGGATTGAGTTGCTGTCCCGCCAATTGCAGCGCGATTTGCGGCGCCGCGCCCAAATAGAAATGCGCACGAACAACGCAGCGCGCCCAGGCTGAAGGCGTGACCAAGCCGGACTTGCCAAGCCTTGGCGATACCATCGCCCGGCACGGGCTTAATGCACGCAAGGCGCTTGGCCAGCATTTCCTGCTTGATCCAACGATATGCGCGCGCATTGCCGCGCTCGCGGGCGATCTTGCTGGGCGGCATGTGCTGGAAGTGGGACCGGGACCAGGTGGGCTGACGCGCGCCTTGCTTGATACCGCCGCCGCATCAGTGCTGGCGGTGGAACTGGATTCCCGCGCCGTGATCGCCCTGCAGGAATTGGTCGCGGCCTATCCCGCGCGGCTACGCGTGATGGAAGCCGATGCGCTCGGCGTAGACGCTGCCACAGCCCTGCCCGCGCCGCGCCGCATCATCGCGAACCTACCCTATAATGTCGCGAGCCCCTTGCTCGTGCGCTGGCTGCGCGGCGCCGCGGCGCTGGAAGGCATGACGCTCATGTTCCAGCTTGAAGTGGCGGAACGCATCACGGCGGCCCCCGCTACATCCGCTTATGGGCGGCTGGCCGTGCTCGCCCAATGGCGCTGCCGCTGCGATTTGCTGCTGCGCCTGCCGCCTGGTGCCTTCAGCCCGCCGCCCAAGGTCTGGTCCGCCGTAGTCGGCTTTACGCCCCATGCGGAAGACCCGCCACCCGCGCTATTCGCCGCCATGGAAAAGCTTACCGCCGCCGCTTTCGGGCAAAGGCGCAAAATGCTGCGCGGCGCCTTGAAGTCGCTTGGTGGTGCCGAAGCGCTATTGGACGAGGCCGGCATTGCCGGGGATCGGCGTGGCGAGACGCTGGCCGTCGCGGAATTCGACCGGCTGGCGCGTAGCTTGGCCAGCCGGGGTTAAACCCAGCGCCGCACCCGGGTGCGATAAGCCTCATAAGCTGCACCGAAACGCGTGCTGAGGTAGGCTTCCTCCTTCGTCACCACCAGCCGATCCAGCGCCAAATGGCAGATGATCAGCGCAAGCCAGCCCCATAAATCGCCCCAGCGCAGCGCAAAGCCCAGCACCACCACCAGAAAGCCGAGGTAGATCGGGTTGCGGCTGAAGCGAAACGGCCCCGCCGTGATCAGCGCGGCATCGGGCTTGTCAGGCCTTGGGTCATTGCCGGCCTGCACCAGCGCCAGCAGCGACCAGCCAATCAGGCCAATACCCAAAAACAGCACCAGCGTGCCGTAATTCGGCAAAGGCGGGCCGAGCAGGACCGGAAAGAAAAGATGCGCGAACCACGCAACCGCCAGCACACCCCCCACCAGCACGGGGGGCGGCAAGCGCACCCCAGGGCCGAGATCGGGGGCATTCATGCTTTTTCCTCCGGCAGCTTCATCCAGGGGGGCGGTTGCGGCGTCAGGCGCGCGCCGCCTGCAGCGAGCGCCCCCTTATCCAGCCATTCCAGCCGCAGCAGCGCCAAGCCCTGCGTGCCCTGGCTGGAACGCATCTCCCCCGCCTCAGTCCCCTCCGGCGTCAGAATGGGGGTGCCACGTGCAGGCGCGGGGCCATCAATCGCCACCGGCACCAGCCGGCGTTTGAGCAGGCCGCGATAGCGCGTCCGCGCGGTCAGTTCCTGGCCCATATAGCAGCCCTTGGTCCAGGAAATGCCGTTGAGTTCATCAAAGCCGCCTTCCAGCAGCACGGATTTCTCGGCCTCCATATCCTTGGAGCCATCGGGTAGGCCAAGGGCAAGGCGATGCGCGGCGTAATCCTCGGAGGTGGCATTGGTGGGCATGGTTGCGGGCGCCAGCACCCGCCAGCCCGCTTCCGGCAGGCGCGGATCGCGCGCGGCCAGCCCTTCAGGCGGCCCCCCTTCGCCCCAGGCGGCATAAACCTGCCAATCCACCGAGGCATCGCGCAAAGCCACCTTGGCGCGCAGTTTGAAGCGCGAAAGCCGCTGGGCCAGCATGGCAAGCTGCGCCGCCTCAACATCCAACAGCAGCAAATCGCTCGTTGCGATCACAAAGAAATCCGCGAGCCATTTGCCCTGCGGCGTCAGCAGCGCGGCCCAAAGCGCCTGATCCGCCCGCGCCTTGGTCACATCATTGGAAATTAAGCCCTGCAGGAAGGCGACACGGTCCTCCCCCGAGATTTCCAAAACGGCACGGTCTGGCAGCAGCGCAATGTTCATGGCCTAAACCTGTGTCGGCTGGGGCGCGGCTGCAACCTCCCCCTCGCGCGCCGGAAGTGGTAAAGCGCCTTGGTGCGCATTCTTTTCATCTCCTCCACCCGCATTGGCGATGCGGTGCTGTCCACGGGCTTGCTGGATCACCTGATGCGGACGCATCCGGATGCGCGCTTCACCATTGTCTGCGGGCGGGTGGCAGAGGGTGTTTTTCGCCGCATGCCGCGGCTTGATCGGCTGATTGCCGTGGAAAAGCGGCCCTATTCGCTGCATTGGCTGGAAATCTGGGGGCAATTGGCAACAACGCGCTGGGATATTGTGGTGGATTTGCGTGCCTCGGCCATTGCCTGGCTGCTGTGGACGCGGGAGCGCAAAATCATCCAGGGCGGGCGGCGGCCCGGCCATCGGTTGACCCATTTGGCGGCGCTTTTGGGCATTGAACCCCCGCCTTTGCCGGT
>CAMCEP010000026.1 GCA_945873675.1 Asaia bogorensis | reverse complement strand
CCAGTTGAATTGGCCCGCAATCCTGAAACCGGCGAGGAATGGCCGGAATTCTTTGATTGCAATGTGAGCCCGCATTTTGATCAGCAGCCAACCGAAGCGCCCTTTCAGCCGATCAATTGCGAATGGTATCGCGTCTTTCGCGGCCTGGTCGTGCGGACATCATTGGAACGCCGCCAATTGGCCCAATGGCGCAGGATACGCGACGGCCTTGATCAGCTTCTGACGTCTTTCATTGTGCGCGGCCCGGAAGTGGCTGTGCCGCCCGTCCGCGGGGGGCCGCGCCCATCCGAAACCATCAATCCCGTCCTGATTTACGATAATCCCTAAGCGGGCCGGCTTGATCCACATGCAGCGGGGGAAGCTTTATGCTTGGTTTAGATGGATGCACACCTTTTTCAGTACATCCGCCCATCGCCGCATATCCAAGTCAATCGCACGGGTGAGTGATTCGCCGCTTTCAAAAGTGGCCTAAAATCCGCGTGTCTGGGATGAACGGCGCTCTGAAGCCGTTGCCAAGGCTTTCAATTTACCCTCGTCGATCAAGGGCACCACCACGCGTACCGGCCGATTGGACCAGGTTCCAAACCCAATCGCGCCGAGGGTGCACTTGCGGCCGCAGCCAGAAGTTCTTCGCCTAGAAGAAAGCTGGTGAGTTCACGTTGTGAAAGATCCAGGTGAACTCCCTCGCCGGGCTTGTCACGCCCTGCCAAGGCCGAAATTATGGCGCCATCGGAAAATAGAAAGGCTACCTGATCTGGATCATTGATATTCCGCGTCGGGAAGCCGCAGATTTTCGCATCTGGCTTCTTGAAGAGATCGCGCGTGATGAGAATAGGGCTTCGTGGCTTTTCTCCGCAATCGCGGATTGCCTGCATGCGGCGCGGCGGAGATCGCGGATCAGCTTTGCAGATGAATTTCCTGGCTTGTGTCGTGGTGTAGGCCAAGCGTTGCCGGGTATGCCTCGGTGGCTTTCATGAGTTTGTCCGCCCGCGACACGATAGGCCTTCGGTAACACCTTTTCACCCTGCATGTGCAATGTACCAATTGACATTACTGAGGCCATCATACCCATGTGTGACTTGCGCGAGGAATTGCGTTGTCACTTCGGCGGGCCATGGTGGCAGCGCGATGTTGTCCTTCATGCGCTTCAGTACTGGGCCCTGCATGGGGATATTGCCATACGACCCCAGTGGGGCAACACTGACGCCAGCGTTGGTGTGACCGAGCATTTTCTGAACCAAGCGTAGTCACGCGTATGTTCAGAAAATGCGATCATAGAAACGCTTAGTAAGTGTCCACGTGGCGGACGCGAATCAAACAAGCGCCAGAAAGCCAAATTTGGCATAAGTGACGGAGTGGTTCGGATGAATAAACCTAGTCCCATCGTAAGGAATAAGGTTCGCGAAAAGCTCGCGCGTGATGAGGTTGTGGCTTCCATGACAGCGCGCCTCATCCGGGGGATTGAGGTAGCGCAGATTGCGGCGACAGCAGGTTTCGATAGCCTTTATGTAGATCTTGAGCATGGGCCGCTGACTATCGATGTCACTGGGCAGATATGCCTCGCGGCCCTCGCGGTTGGGGTTACGCCCTTCGTGCGTGTGCCGGCGATCGCGCCTGAATTTGTGGGGCGTGTGCTGGATGCCGGTGCACTGGGCATCATCGCGCCGCACATCCATTCGGCAGAACAGGCGCAAGAACTGGTTCGGATGGCACGTTTTCCGCCACTTGGAACGCGCTCTGCGGCCGGGCATCTGCCTCAGTTCGGTTTCCAGGCCTATCCAGCCAAAATCGCTGATCCAATTCTGGAAAGCGCCACGATGATCATTCCCATGATTGAAACGCTTGAGGCTTTGGAAAATGTAGAGGCCATCTTGGCGGTACAGGGCGTGGACATGGTGTTGGTAGGCAGCAATGATCTTACCGCTGAAATGGGCATCCCGGGCGATTTTGATCATCCAAAACTGCGTGACGCATATAAGCGCATCATCGCCGCAGCGCGTCAGCAAGGAAAGCATGTTGGCATTGGCGGGCTGGCGGGGCGGCCGGATTTGACGGCGGATTTCGTGAAATTGGGTGCCCGTTACGTCTCCACAGGTACAGATCTTGGCTTTCTTGTTGGTGCCTGCATGGCCAAGGCGCGCGAAGTTCACGCCATGAAAGGTTGAAAATTCTTATGGAAAATGACGTAAAAAAATTCTCGATTAGCAGGCGGGGCTTTGCCTTGGGCGGACCCATAGCGCTGCTTCCCGGCATGGCGCGGGCGCAGGCGCGCGATTGGCCAACACGCCTGGTGCGCGTAATTGTTCCTTTTGCACCGGGTGGCGCCACAGACGTTATGGGGCGCCTCATTGCAGAACGATTCACGACAATTTTCGGCCAGTCTTTTGTTGTTGAAAATAGGCCGGGCGCTGCTGGCATCATTGGTGTTGAAGCGGCAGCGCGCAGCCCAGCCGATGGTTACACCTTGCTGATCGGCACGATCAGTACGCACTCGATGAATGTGCCACTTTATGGTGCGCGTCTGTCTTATGACCCGCTGCGTGACTTCCTGCCCGTTACCAGGCTTTCGGGCGGTGTCAGCGCCGTGGTTGTGCATCCCTCACTCCCGGTCAATGATTTGCAAGGGCTGATCACCTATATCAAGGCAAATCCTGGGAAGTTGAATTACGGGTCTGGCGGTGCGGGTACCACGACGCATCTTGCTGCGGAAATGTTCAAGCATATGGCTGGGCTTGATATTGTTCACGTGCCCTTTCGTGCCCCAACAGCCGCAACCATCGCCCTATCCGCCGGCCAGGTACAAATCATGGTGGACACGCTTGTCGCGACACGCGCACTTGTCCGAGAGGGGAAGCTCCGCATGTTGGCGGTTACATCGACTGCCCGCCTGCCTGAATTCCCTGACCTTCCCACAGTTGCGGAGTTGTTGCCTGGTTTTGAATTGAATGGCTGGACGGGGCTTTTTGTGCCAGCGGGTACGCCACCGGCCCTTATTGAAAGATTGGATGGCGCGGCAAGAACAGTCTTGGCTGAGGAGGCTATTATGCAGCGCGTGGAGGCGGCTGGTGCTGTCGCCGCACCCTTGGGGCCAATACCTTTTGAGGCTTTCATCAAGGGCGAAATAGCACGATGGACAAGCGTTGTGCGCGCGGCGAATATTTCGTTGGATTAGGGCGCAAGGATTCCGCGCCCCTTATGCCTGCGGCAGCCCCCAGCAGCTGCCGCATTTTGTCTCTAGACATGCTGAGCAGCCCCAACATAGACTTTCCAGCAAGTGCCTTCTTCTGGCGCGGCAAACGGGTAATGCGTGCAAAGCGCATGTATTGAATGAGGAGGATCCAGGAATGGGCAAACAGCCCTGTGCCCTGCATGCGCAATGCGTGATGGCCTATGGTCATCTGGGGGTTGCTAAATGGACTCCCTGAAAAAACTCAAGGATCGCATTGCGATTGTTGGTGTTGGTAACACAGCCTACGGGAATTTTCCGGATATTGACGATTATGGGTTGGGTGCGCGCGCATTTCGGAACGCGATTGAGGATTGCGGGCTTGAGAAATCAAAAATAGATGGCCTCATCACCTGTCGCATCCCGTATTACGCGCGTATGGGTGAAATCCTTGGCTTGAACCCGCGCTGGACAGTTCAATTGCCGCCGCATGGCCGCATGTCCGGCATGGCGATCATTGAAGCTGCGGCAGCGCTTGATGCGGGATTGTGCGACTACGCCGCGCTGATTTACGCCAATATCGGGCGGTCACGTCGCGTGAATTATGGGGGCGATGAAAGCCCGGGCGTTTGGGATCCTTGGGGCTTTACCTCGCCTGGCGCGTCACACGCACTCATGTTCCAACGCCACCGTGCCTTATATGGTACCACCACGCGTCAGCTGGCTGAGGTTTCGGTGGCCTTCAGGCATCACGCCTGCCTCAATCCCGCTGCGGTGATGAAGCAACCCATCACCATTGATGATCATGAATCAGCGCGTTTCATTACTGAACCGCTTCGCCTGCTCGATTATTGTCTTATCAATGACGGCGCGGTCTGCATCATCATGACAACGAAGGAGCGTGCGCGCGACCTGAAAAAGCGGCCGATCATGATATCCGGCATTGGCGCTCGGGAAGCTTTCACCTCAGCATCCATATCCAATTTTGACCTGAATTTCTGGTACGACGAAATGCAGGAAGTCGCCTCCCAAGCCTATGGCATGGCGGGGGTTGGGCCCAATGATGTTGATGCGCTGATGTGCTACGACAATTTCAGCCCAACGGTCCTTTTCAGCCTTGAAGGTCTTGGCTTCTGCAAGCAAGGGGAAGCGGGATCCTTTGTTGAAGGCGGCACGCTCAAACTCGGAGGCAAGCTGCCGACCAATACCGATGGCGGGCATTTATCCAATTCCTACATGCAAGGCTGGGCGCTGAACATCGAAGCGGTGCGCCAGCTGCGTGGGGAATGCGGTGCGCGCCAGGTCAAGGATGCAGAGGTTGTGCAATATTGCGGCGCCACACCCTGCTCACGTTCCATTATCTATACACCTGGCTGAGGGGCACATCATGCAGCACGCCACATATGCCAAACCGCGGCCGCGGATTGACGCCCTCAATCGCGGATTTTGGGACCTCGCCAAGCAGGGGCGATTGTCGATACAGCGTTGCGATGATTGTGGGCATCAGCA
The DNA here is from genome assembly GCA_945873675.1 of Asaia bogorensis. GTDB lineage: Bacteria > Pseudomonadota > Alphaproteobacteria > Acetobacterales > Acetobacteraceae > Neoroseomonas > Neoroseomonas bogorensis_C. Next base: position 13,030 of record CAMCEP010000026.1, on the reverse strand, counting down.
TTTTCCCGGCTCGCCCGTCTGTCCGAATTGCCTTTCAGAAGCGCAAACATGGACACCCGTTTCAGGGAAGGGTGAGGTGCTGTCCTGGGTGCGGTTCCACCGCGCCTATTGGGACGGATTTCGTGCTGACCTTCCCTATGTTGTCGCCCTTGTCAGGCTTGCCGAAGGGCCGCTGCTGATGACCAATATCCTGGATGTTGGCGAAGAAGGACCGCCGATTGGCGCTTCGGTCGAAGTTGTATTCGAAACAATTGACGACGAAGTGACCCTGCCCAAGTTTCGCATCATTGGCTAGCTGAAAATGACTTAAGCCACAAAGACCGGGAGGAACGGATGAGAAAATTACTTTGGGCGTCTGCCTTATTGGCAAATTTTATAATGCCACTTGCCCCGGCAGCACAGGCTCAGGTGCCACCAGCCACCCGCGCCAATACGCTCAAAGTTGTTGTTCACGCCAATCTACAAATTCTCGATCCGGTCTGGACAACAGCCTTCATCACTGGGCGACATTCCTACCTGATCTACGATACTTTATACGCGGCAAATTCACGCTTTGAACCAAAGCCACAAATGGCCGAAGGGCATGAGATCAGCGAGAATGGGCTGGTCTACAAAATCCGTCTTCGTGAAGGGCTTCGCTTTCACGATGGATCACCCGTCAGGGCACAGGATGCGGTAGCTTCAGTACGCCGCTGGATGGCGCGTGATGTCATGGGCCAGCAGATGGCGGCAGTCACCGGATCAATGGAGGTCATTGATGATCGTACCTTTGAAATACGGCTGAAGGAACGTTGGGGCATGGTGCTGGATGCGCTAGCTAAGCCTTCAAACCCGGCCTTCATCATGCCTGAAAGAGTAGCTCAGACACCCCCAAATACGCAGGTGACCGACACAATAGGTTCCGGCCCCTTCATCTTCATCCGCGAGGAGTGGAGACCTGGCCATCGGGTTATGTATCGTCGTAATCCTGATTATGTGCCCCGTCAGGAGCCCGCCGATTATCTTTCCGGCGGAAAGCGCCCATTGGTCGAGAGAGTCGAATGGCTCTATATCCCGGATCAGAATACGGCCCTCGCGGCGCTGAACTCCGGCGAAATAGATTATTTCGAAGCACCGCCGCTTGATTTCATCGCGAATCTCCAGCGCAATCGTAACGTGCGTATTGTTGATATTGATGCCTTGGGGACGGCTGGATTGATCCGTCCCAACCATCTTTATCCGCCATTCAACGATGCACGCGCACGGCAGGCACTTGCCCATTTGGTGCGTCAAGAAGATTTCATGCGGGTGGTTGTCGGTAATCCACAGCTTTACATGAAATTTTGCGGATCCTTCTTCATGTGTGGTTCAGGCAACGGCACTGAGGTGGGCAGCGAGGCTTTCCGCGAACCCAATGTAGAACGGGCACGGCAATTGTTGCGCGAAGCGGGCTATAATGGTGAACCTATTGTCGTTCTGCAGCCGACCGACCGCCCCCAATACAATTCAGCAACCATGGTCTTGGTGCAGGCGATGCGCCGCGCTGGTATAAATGTTGATGTGCAGGCAATGGATTGGAGTACGCTGCTATCGCGCCGCGCAAGTCGCAATAACCCGTACCAGGGTGGCTACCATGTTTTTCTGACAACTCATGGTGGGCCTACAACAGCGATGCCTCCATCGAATACGTGGTTCAATACACGTTGTGATCTGGCCAATCCTGGCTGGGCCTGCGATGAACCTTTGGTGAAGCTGGTGGCGGATTGGTCCCGTGAGAGCGATTCCGCCACAAGACAACCCATCCTGGAACGCATTCATCGCCGCGCGTGGGAGGTAATTCCCTATATACCCTACGGGCAATACACGCAGCCAGTGGCCGTACGCGCCAATGTTCATGGCGTACTCGCTGCGGGTATTCCAGTTTATTGGAATATTGAAAAGCGCTGAGGTGAAGGGAGGCCCGGATGGGCTACTATATAGCACGGCGCATCCTGGCAACGATTCCTGTCATGGGTGTTGTGGCAATAATCGTGTTTCTAATGCTGCGGCTCAGCCCCGGTGATCCAGCTGCCATTATTGCGGGCGATCATGCGACAAGCGAGGATATCGCAGCCATACGCGAACATCTTGGCTTGGACCGCCCGCTTCTGGATCAATTCGTCCGTTGGCTGGGCCAACTTGCCACCGGTGATTTTGGTGCGTCCATCTATCTTGATCAGCCGGTCCTTGGCCTGATTATGGAACGGGTAGAACCGACCCTCGCTTTATCTGCTTCCACGATGATTTTCGCCATTTTGCTTGCGGTTCCCCTTGGCGTTATTGCGGCCTGGCGGGCGGGGTCATGGGTGGATCAAACCATCATGGCGCTTTCTGTTTTGGCGTTTTCGGTTCCTGTCTTCCTGATCGGTTACGGGTTGGTCATGGGGTTTTCGCTGGCACTTGAATTGCTGCCAGTGCAAGGTTTCGTGAGCCTGAGCGAAGACCCGATCGGGTTTCTCAGGCACCTTATCTTGCCGACTATCGCCCTGGGCTTGGTCTACACAGCACTGCTGGCGCGCATCACACGTGCAACCATGCTGGAAACCTTGAACGAGGATTATATCCGCACCGCACGGGCGAAAGGGCTTGCTGAACCGCGTGTCCTGATTCTGCATGCGCTCAAGAATGCCTCAGTTCCCATAGTCACAACAATCGGCACGGGTCTTGCCTTGCTGATTGGTGGCGTGGTTGTGACGGAAAGCGTTTTTGCCGTTCCCGGTATTGGGCGCCTGACCATCGATGCTGTTTTGCAGCGCGACTATCCCGTCATTCAGGGGGTCATTCTTGTCATCGCCGGGGTCTACGTACTGGTCAATCTGGCGATTGATTTGACCTACTCACTACTGGATCCAAGGATAAGATACTGATGGCCGCCACCCAAAGCATCGCGGCCACGCAGAGCGCTTCCTCGGAAGTGGCACGCCGTCCCAGCAGGCTTATGCGCATGGTGCGCAGGCCCCTGCCGGCAATAGGGGCTGTAATTCTTCTGGCTTTGATCATCCTTTCGATCGGTGCGCCCTGGATCACGGCGCAAGATCCGTTCGAGATGAATATCGTGGACCGCCTACAACCGCCAAATGAAACATACTTGTTTGGCACGGATGCTTTTGGCCGGGATATCCTGACGCGAACTCTCCATGGCGGGCGTGTATCGCTGATCATTGGTGCTGCGGTTGCAATAGCAAGTACCGTCATTGGGCTGATCATCGGTGTCATTGCTGGGTATTTCCGGCTGGCCGATGCAATTCTCATGCGCATCATGGATGGCCTGATGGCCATTCCCGGCATTCTTCTTGCCATTGGCCTGATGGCGCTCACCAGGGCGAGCATTTGGGTGGTGATCCTTGCCATCACCATCCCAGAAATACCGCGTGTGGTGCGGTTGGTTCGTTCGGTCGTGCTGACTGTGCGTGAACAAGTCTATATTCAGGCCGCCGGTGCCATTGGCACGCGTTTCCCTCGTTTGATGATGAAGCATATCCTGCCGAATACTTTCGCACCGCTGATCGTGCAGGCCACCTATATCGCCGCTTCTGCCGTATTGGTTGAAAGCTATCTGAGCTTCCTTGGCGTAGGAACGCCGCCCGAAATTCCCTCATGGGGCAACATCATTGCCGAAGGGCGACTTTATGTTCAGATCGCCTTCTGGAACATCCTTTTTCCAAGCATCTTTCTCGCGCTCATGGTCCTATCAATCAATGTGCTCGGTGATGGGCTGCGCGATATGCTCGACCCGCGTCTGGCACGGAGGATCTGATGGACAGTCAGGCTGTTCTCCTTGTTGAGGGGCTGAGAACTGAATTCGCCACTGGGGAAGGTCCACCGGCCGTTGCGGTCCAGGATTTGTCTTTTGAAGTCAATCGCGGTGAGACCCTATGCATTGTTGGTGAATCTGGCTGCGGAAAAAGCCTGACTGCCTTGTCGGTTCTCCGCCTGCTGCCGCGACCCTATGGGCGTATTGGGGCCGGGCGCGTCATCTTCGATGGGCGTGATCTGGTTGGCCTGACTGAGCCGGAAATTCGAGAAATACGCGGTCGCGCCATTTCCATGATTTTCCAGGAACCGATGACGAGCCTCAATCCGGTGCTCAATATTGGCCGCCAGATCGCCGAAACAGTGATGGTACATGAAGGTTTGCCCTGGCAGGCATGCATGGATCGTGCGCTTGAAATGCTGCGCCAAGTGCGTATCCCCGAAGCTGAACGACGATTGCACGAATATCCGCACCAACTCTCTGGCGGTATGCGTCAGCGTGTCATGATCGCCATGGCATTGGCCTGTCGCCCGCGGGTACTTTTGGCTGATGAGCCAACCACTGCGCTGGATGTCACCATTCAAGCGCAGATCCTGGACCTGATACGAGAATTGCAACGTGAAACCGGCACTGCGGTTGTGCTTATCACGCATGATCTGGGCGTGGTCGCGGAAATGGCGGATCGAGTGCTGGTTATGTATGCCGGCAGCAAGGTAGAAGAAGGGACAGCCGAGGAAATCTTCGATGCCCCTAGCCATCCTTATACGCGTGGCCTGATGGGGGCCATGCCGCATTTAGGGGGCGGTCACGGCGCACGGTTGAACGAAATTCCTGGTGTGGTTCCTGCACTGAATGCCCGCCCAACAGGCTGTTCCTTTGCGCCACGCTGTAGCCTTGCAACTGCACATTGTCGCACGGAAGCGCCCCCACTGAAGCGCATAAGGGGCAGCCATACCGTGGCATGCTGGGAAGTGCCGGCGGAGATGGCGCCATGATCGGAGAGATACCAGCCCTTGAAGTCAACGACCTTGTGAAGCACTACAATGTGGGCGGCGGTTTTTTTGGGCATGGCCGCAAGCAATTGAAGGCCGTTGATGGTGTGTCATTCAGCATTGGCCAACGTGAAACGCTCGGTCTTGTTGGTGAAAGTGGTTGTGGCAAATCCACTGTCGGCAAGGCGGTGCTGCGCCTTATTGAACCAACCGCGGGCCGGGTCGCATTGGAAGGCGAGGAGATAACGGGCCTTGGCCGTGCTTCTCTGCTGGAACGACGCAAGCGCATGCAGGTGATTTTTCAAGATCCCTATTCTTCTCTGAACCCGCGGATGACGGCGGGTGAAATCGTTCAGGAACCTCTGATCAATTTCAACATCGGATCACGCGCTGAGCAAATGGAACGCGTTGCCGCACTTTTTGCGCGCGTTGGATTGCGGCCAGATCAAAGGGGCAATTATCCGCATGAATTTTCTGGCGGACAGCGCCAGCGATTGGGGATTGCGCGCGCCTTGGCTCTCGGCCCCAGCGTCATCATTGGTGATGAACCTGTTTCTGCCTTGGATGTTTCCGTACAAGCGCAGGTGATCAATTTGATGATGGATCTGCAACAGGAATTCGGCCTCAGCTACCTATTCATCGCGCATGATCTTGGGGTGGTGGAACATATAAGCCATCGGGTTGCTGTGATGTATTTGGGCAAGATTGTCGAAATCGCGCCTCGGGCGGCGCTATTCGAAGTGCCAAGGCATCCCTACACTGAAGCCTTACTGGCCGCCGTGCCGGTTTCGCATCCCCGCGCCCGCAGGTCCCGTATTGTGCTGAAGGGCGATGTTCCAAGTCCAATAGACCCACCGTCCGGCTGCCGCTTCCATACGCGCTGTCCCATTGCGATACCAAGGTGTCGGCAGGAAGAACCGGCCATGACTTTTGATGCTTCTGGGCATGGCGTTGCTTGCCATCTCCGCTCTTCGGCGCATTGAAAAAGTTGAAGCAGCTATGGCACTGCGGATTGGCCCTTGCGGAGCATGGTCTCCACATCGCTCCGCTGAATGAAAGTATGTGAGGATAGAAACCCATGACATCATCGTTGAATGAGGCGCCGCTTTCACGGGACAAGGCGAAGGATTTGCCCGGTATTCTCGATGGCATTCGGGTGGTGGAATGGGCCGATGAAACCGCTGAATATGTCGGGATGCTGCTTGCCAGTTTGGGGGCTGAAGTCATCAAGATTGAGCCTCCCGAAGGGTCCCCAACCCGCAAGATAGGCCCCTTTCATGAAGACAAGGCAGGTCCTGAGCGCTCCCTCTATTTCTGGGGCTACAACAGGGGCAAGAGGTCCGTTGTCATTAATCTGGATACGCCTGAGGGATGTAAAATTCTTCGGCGCCTATTGGCATCAGCGGATATCTACCTTGATGCCAGTCAGGGAAAGGTGCCTGCTGCGCTTGGAGTAGATGCCCGCAGCATCGCCAATGAATTTCCAGGGCTTATTGCTGCGCGGATGACGCCTTTTGGTGATGAAGGCCCTTGGAAGGATCACAAAGCTTCGGATCTAATCCATCTGGCGCTAGGCGGGATCATGATGAATTGCGGTTATGACCCGGATCCCGCAAAGCAATATGATCTTCCGCCCATCGCGCCTCAGCTTTGGCACGCTTATCACATCGCCGGCGATCAGATGGTTGTCGGCATCCTCGCCGCGCTGATCCACCGTTTGCATACAAGGCAAGGGCAGGATCTTTCTGTCGCGATTCACGAAGCTGTTTCAAAAAACACTGAATTGGACGTGATGTCCTGGGTGATGCGGCGTGCGCCGCTGTTTCGCCAGACCTGCAGACACGCGATCGAAAAACCCACCCATGTGCCGAGTATTGGGCACACGAAGGATGGGCGTTGGTACATCGCCGCCGGTGTTTCGGTGCGTGATCAAACCAACCTTGTGCCATTCCTGACGAATTACGCTATGGCCGCCGATTTGCAGGAACCAAGCAAGGAGGCTGATACAAAGGCGCGCAATATTCCCGGCTCGGGCGCGGATGATGAAAAGAAATCTCATATGCTTGAGATTGTACAGCGTTTCATCCGCGCTTTCCGCTACGATACGATGCCGTGGCGGGAAGCGCAGGCTGCGGGTTTATTGTGGTCTCCCTTGCGGAAGCCGCATGAAAACGTGCTCGATGAGCACTGGCAAAAGCGCGGAACCTTCGCTGAAATTGATCATCCGGAACAGGGGCGCGCCTTTAGCTATCCCGTCAGTCGTTGGCTGTCGACGGAAACCGTCTGGAAGGCAGGGCGCAGGGCGCCCTTATTGGGTGAGGATACGGATGTCATTCTGGCCAAGCTGGTGCCGCGGCCACCGCTCAGCCAGCCGGCCAGGCCGCGTCAGGATGCGCCACCACGACTGACGCCTCACGGTACGCCTTTTCCCCTGCAAGGGGTTCGGATCTTCGATTTTTCTTGGTTCCTTGCTTCGGCGGGTGGCACACGCCTGGCCGCTGCACTTGGCGCTGATGTCATCAAGGTGGAATGGAAGGATAATCCAGATACGCGATTGGCGGCCATGGCGCCCATCGGCGGGCGCGCCGCGCGCGAAGCAGCAACAGCGCCACTGAAGGGCGTGACTGATTCGGATATGGGCGGGCAGTTCAACAACAAGAATTCCGGCAAAAGCGGCATTTCATTGAATATTCGCCACCCTAAGGGAATGGAAATCGCCCGTCGCCTTATCGCCATGTCTGATGTGGTTGCTGAAGGATTCTCACCAGGTGTCTTGCAGCGCCTGGGGCTTGGTTTTGATGTTCTTCAGTCCTTGAGGCCAGACATCATCTATGTGCAGCAGTCAGGCATGGGCGGTGTTGGAACCTATGGGCGCTTTCGTACCATAGGACCCGTCGCGGCGGCTTTCGCAGGCACATCAGAAATGTCCGGATTGCCTGAGCCTGCCATGCCAGCGGGCTGGGGTTATTCGTTTCTTGATTGGATCGGCGCTTATAGTTTTGCAACGGCCATCATGGGTGCTCTTTTCTATCGGGACCGCACGGGAAAAGGACAATGGATCGATAGTTCGCAGTGTGAATCAGGCATCTTCCTGAAAGCAGTTCCAATCCTTGACTGGTCCGCCAATGGGCGGACCTGGAATCGTATCGGCAATCGGTCTCCCTATAAGCCTGCTGCGCCGCATGGGGCTTATCGCTGCGCCGGAGAGGATAGATGGATCGCAATCGCCGCCTTTTCTGAGGCTGAATGGCAGGCACTCATCAGCGTTGCGGGGCATCCTGCGTGGTCAGCGGATTCACGATTTGCCACGCTTGAATCACGGCTTCTGCATCAGGATGCGCTGGATGCAGCAATCAATGAATGGACCCAAGGGCAAGATGCCTATGCCTGCATGGCGGCGCTTCAAGCAGCTGGCGTGCCAGCAGGTGTCTGCCAGAATGCAGAAGATCGTTGTGATCAGGACGGGCAGCTTCGCGCGCTGAATTGGCTGACGGAAGTCACTGGAACAAAGATCGGGCGCTGGCCTGTGACTGAAATCCCAACGAAGCTTTCCGCTACCCCTCCCTATAGCGGGGGCATCATCAATCGCGGTGCGCCCGGCTATGGAGAGGATAATTCGCGCATCCTTGGTGAATTGCTCGGATATTCCAGTGAGCAAGTGGCTAGCCTTGCTGCAGAGGGAGTGATCTAACCCTATGGCAAACGATCCGGCCTGGGATCAGGATGTGGTCTTCATTGGCGATATTCATCGCCAATGGCGCTACATTGCCACCGGGCTGACGAAGGCAGAACGCAGACCACAAGTTGCGATACTGCTGGGCGATATGGAATGTGATCAGCCCTTGGATGTTGTGGCGGCGCCGCTATTGGACGCTGGCGTCAAAGTGCATTGGATTTGGGGTAATCATGATTATGATGGCGGCCCGGAAATGTGGTCCAACTTGGTTGATGCCAAGCGCAACCCCCGTACTGTCGATGGAAATTTGAATGCGGTTGTAACGGATATTGGCGGGCTACGAGTTGCAGGCCTCAGCGGTACTTTCCGGCGGCGCGTTTGGGAGCCTCCAGGCTCGCCAAGGTTAAAGGCGCGCACGGAGCTTTCCGCGGATATGCAAACCTTGGGGCCTGATTGGACCGAGGAGCAGCGCCGTTCCATGGGCGATGCACTCTCCGCCATGGCGATCTGGCCAGAGGATGTTGAGGCATTGGCGCAGCTGCGTGCGGATGTTCTGGTTACGCATGAAGCGCCATCAAGCCACCCACAAGGTGTTGCCTTCATCGAAGCGCTGGCGCGTCAGATGGGGGTACGGCTTATCATTCACGGGCATCATCACGTTTGCTATCGCGCGCAGGCAGAAGATGGCTTGCAAGTACAAGGTGTGGGTGCGGCTTGGGGCCTGGGGCTGGATGGCCGTCCGTGGTGGAGTGGTGAACCAAATCGCTGGCTGGGTGGGGCACCAACTGGCTGGTTGCACCTATAAGGAGCTTTCAAATGCAGATAACTGATCTTGCAGGCAAGGCTGTTCTGGTGACGGGCGCTTCTACGGGTATCGGTGCTGCGGTTGCCAAGGGTTTTGCCGCGCAGAATGCGCGCGTTGTGGTGCATTACAACGCGAGTGAAGCTGCCGCCAAACGGTTGGTTGAGGAGATCAATGGGGCCGGTGGAACTGCATTCGCGATTCGTGCCGATGTGCGTTCGGTTCAGGCATGCCGGGAACTGATTGCGGAAACCCATAAGCTGCTTGGGTCAATCGATATACTTGTGAACAATGCTGGGGGGGTGGTTAATCGGCTTCCTCTCCAGGAAATTGATGATGTGCTGTATGAAGACATCGTCACTCTCAATGCGCGTTCGGTATTCGCGTGCTCGCGCGCAGTGATACCAATCATGCAATCGCAAGGTGGCGGCGTGATCATTTCGACTACCTCACTTGCAGCGCGCAGCGGTGGCGGCAGCAAGTCTACCCTTTATGCAGCATCAAAAGCATTTGTCTCGACGTTTACGAGGGGGCTGGCAAAAGAGGTTGCGCGCCACGGCATTCGCGTCAATGCCGTTGCTCCTGGTGTCATTGGTAAACCCGACAAGCTCAAGACCACGCCGGCACATCAGCTTGAAGCGTCAATCCGTCTCACGCCAATGCGGCGTATTGGCACTGTGGACGAATGTGTCGGTGCTTATCTGTTTCTTGCTTCGCAGGAAATGGCCGGTTTCATCACAGGGCAGGTGGTGGAGGTCAATGGTGGCTTGCAAATGCCGTGAATTTCGGTCCCGCACCGCTCAGCGAAGCGCTTAACTCAGCAATGGTCTTGCCGTCGCGGCGCATGCTGCGCGGCACCAACCACGCGGGATCAGGGTAGTATCAGAACAAATCAAGATTTGCGCGCAACTGCGCAACTGCGTGCTCCATGGGCGTGATGGCATCATTAATCCGGTAATCCCTAAACCCGTCAGGGCCTGATCCATCACGCGCCAAAACCGCGCCCGGGAACGGAAGCCAGTAGCGCCTTTGTATAGGCATGGCGCGGTGCCTCGAAAACTTGCGCAATCGGGCCGTGTTCCACAACCTCCCCATCCTTCATCACGGCGACCAGATCACAAACCTGCGCGGCGACGCGCAAATCATGCGTGATGAAGACAATGGAAAGCCCAAGCCTGACGCGCAAATCCGCGAGCAGCTTCAAGACCTGCGCCTGCACGGAGACATCAAGCGCGGAGACAGGTTCATCGGCGACCAGCACTTCCGGCTCCAAAGCCAGCGCGCGCGCGAGCCCAATGCGCTGGCGCTGCCCGCCGGAAAATTCATGTGGAAAGCGTTCAATCGCCGCCGGATCAAGCCCGACCAGGCTGAATAATTCGCGCGCCTTGGCCATGGCCGCATCGCGCGCCATGCCATGAATCATCGGGCCCTGCGCCACCAATTCCCCCGCGCGGCGGCGTGGATTGAGCGAGCCATAGGGGTCCTGAAACACCATCTGAATGCGCCGGGCGGCTTGCCGAGCTTCGCGCTTCGACAAGTGCAAAAGATCAACACCATCGAGCCGAATGCTGCCGCCATCCGCCTGCACCAGCCGCGTGATGCAGCGCGCAAGCGTGGATTTTCCCGAACCTGATTCCCCCACCACGCCAAGCGTGCCGCCTTTTGGCAGGGAAAGCGTCACGTCCCGCACCGCATGGGTTTCACGCCGGCGGCGCCCAAACAACCCACCGCTGCGATAGGTTTTTTGTACGCCTTCCAGCACCAGGATGGACTCGCTGGAAATGGCCCGCGGTGGCGGCGCTTTCAGCGGCGGCACCGCGGCGATCAGCGCCTTGGTGTAATCATGCTGCGGCTGGTGCAGCACATCGCGCGCTGGTCCCTGTTCCACCAGAAGCCCATGCTGCATCACCGCAACGCGATCCGCAATTTCCGCCACCACGCCGAAATCATGCGTAATGAACAGCACCGCCGTACCTTTGCGCTGCTGCAAATCGCGGATCAGCGCCAGGATTTGTGCCTGGGTGGTCACATCCAAGGCCGTGGTCGGTTCATCGGCAATCAGCACCACAGGATCAAGTGCCAATGCCATCGCAATCATGGCGCGCTGGCGCTGCCCGCCAGAAAGCTCATGCGGGAAGGCGCGCGCGGCTTCCGCCGGGTGCGGGATGCGTACTTCCTCCAGCAGCGCCAGCACGCGCGCTTCAATCTCGGCATTGCTCAGGCTGGTATGGATACGAAACATCTCCGCGATCTGATCGCCAATGCTGCGCAGCGGATTAAGCGCGGTCATGGGTTCCTGGAACACCATGGCAATGCGGGCACCGCGCAATGCGCGCATGGTCGCCTCATCCGCGCTGGCAAGATCCTTGCCTTCAAACAGGATGCTGCCGCCCGAAATGCGTACATTCCCCGGCAGCAGGCGCATGACGGCACTCGCCATCATGGATTTACCCGAACCGCTTTCGCCAACCACGCACAGGATCTCACCAGCATGAAGGTCAAGCGAAACCTGTCGCAACGCCTCAGGCCGATCCGCCCCGCGCGGCAGGGCAACCGTCAAGTCTTGCAGGGAAAGCACCGCGCTCATCGGCCTTTCAGCCTTGGGTTCAGTGCGTCATTCAAGCCCTGCCCAACGAGGGAGACCGCCAGCACCGTCAGCAGAATGGCAATGCCCGGAATGGCCGAGACATACCATTGTACACGCAGCACATCGCGCCCAAGGCCAATCAGATTGCCCCAGGATGCAACATTGGGGTCGGAAAGTCGCAGAAACGCCAAAGCGCTTTCCAGCAGAATGGCAACGGCCATGACAACGCTGGCATAGACAATCACGGGCGGCAGCGCATTCGGCAGGATTTCGCGGAAAATGATCCGCCCATCCCCCATGCCAAGCCCGCGACAAGCCTGCACGAATTCCCGATTGCGGAGGCTGAGGAATTCAGCGCGCGTCAGCCGCGCCGTAGCGGGCCAGGAAACCACGCCAATCGCGACCACAACGGTGGTAAGTTCTGACCCAAAGATCGAAACCAGCACCAGCAGCAGCAGGAAATTGGGCAGGGTCTGAAACGCTTCGGTCAGGCGCATCAGGACATCATCCACCACACCGCCGTAATAGCCGGCCAGCGCGCCGATCACGATGCCAATGACAACGGCGATGGAAGTCGCCACCAGGCCAATCAGCAGTGAAATCCGCGCGCCATGGAAGATTTGCGCGGCGATATCGCGCCCGGAATTATCGGTACCCAGCGCGAAGCGCGGATTGGCGCCTGGCCATTGCAATGGGCGCCCTGCGAGCGCCAAGGGATCGCGCGGAAAGAACCAATCCGCCGTCAGCGCCATGGCGATGATTGCCACCAGCAGCAAAAGCCCAAGCCCCGCCGCCGGGTTGCGCAAATAGGCCAGCGCAAAACGCTTGAGTGCGACCATCAGGGCGCGCCCCCATTGCCGATGCGCGGATCCAACCGCGCATAGATCAAATCCACCAGGAAGTTCACGGCAATAACCAAAAGGGCGGAGATGAACACAATCCCCAGCAGCGTATTCAAATCCCGCTGCACCACTGCTTCATAGGCAAGCCGCCCAAGTCCAGGCAGGGAAAACACGCTTTCCACGACAACGGAACCACCCAGCATGGTGCCGGCTTGCAAGCCAATCAGCGTCACCATGGGCAGCATGGCGTTGCGCAGCACATGGCGCACCATAACGCGCGTTTCATCCAAGCCCTTGGCGCGCGCTGTGCGCACAAAATCCAGCGTCAGCACTTCCAGCATGGAAGCGCGCATGATGCG